>NZ_JBJGYV010000016.1:0-127417 GCF_054050175.1 Geodermatophilus sp. SYSU D00697 | reverse complement strand
CGGGGGGGGGGGGGGGGGGGGGGGGGGGGGGGGGGGGGGGGGGGGGGGGGGGGGGGGGGGGGGGGGGGGGGGGGCGCCCCCCCCCCCCCCCCCCCCCCCCCCCCGACTTCCTACCGCTGCGCCCGGTTCACCGCCGAGACGACCGCGCGCAGCGACGCGGTGACGATGTTCGGGTCGATGCCCACGCCCCACAGCACCCGGTCGCCCACGGCGCACTCGACGTAGGCGGCGGCCTTCGCGTCACCGCCGGCGCTCATGGCGTGCTCGGCGTAGTCCAGCACCCGGACGTCGACGTCCAGGCCCCTGAGCGCGTCGACGAACGCCGCGATCGGCCCGTTGCCCCGGCCCTCGACGGTGACCGGGACGCCGTTGTCGACCAGCTCCACCGACATCTCGTCCACCTGGGCGCCGTGCGCCTGGTGCCGGTGGCCGGCCAGCGAGAAGCGGCCCCACGGGGCGTCGGGGTCGGGCAGGTACTCGCTGGAGAACGCCGTCCACATCTGCTGGGCGGTGACCTCGCCGCCCTCGTCGTCGGTGTGCCGCTGGACGACCGCGCTGAACTCGATCTGCAGCCGCCGGGGCAGGTCCAGGTGGTTCTCGGTCTTCATGATGTAGGCGACGCCGCCCTTGCCGGACTGGCTGTTCACCCGGATCACGGCCTCGTAGCTACGACCGACGTCCTTGGGGTCGATCGGCAGGTACGGCACGGCCCAGGGCATGTCCTCGACCGGCTTCTCGGCCGCCCGCGCGTCGGCCTCCAGCGCCTTGAACCCCTTGTTGATGGCGTCCTGGTGGGAGCCGGAGAAGGCGGTGTAGACCAGGTCGCCGCCGTAGGGGTGCCGCTCGTGCACGCCGATCTGGTTGCAGTACTCGACGGTGCGGCGGATCTCGTCGATGTCGGAGAAGTCGATCTGCGGGTCGATGCCCTGGCTGAACAGGTTCAGGCCCAGGGTGACCAGGTCGACGTTGCCGGTCCGCTCGCCGTTGCCGAACAGGCAGCCCTCGATGCGGTCGGCGCCGGCGCGGTAGCCCAGCTCGGCGGCGGCGACGGCGGTGCCGCGGTCGTTGTGCGGGTGCAGGCTCAGGACGACGGCGTCGCGCCGGCCCAGGTTGCGGTGCATCCACTCGATCTGGTCGGCGTAGACGGTCGGCTCGGCCATCTCGACCGTCGCGGGCAAGTTGATGATCGTGGGCCGGTCGGGGGTCGGCTCCCAGACGTCGGTGACCGCGTTGCAGACCTCGACGGCGAAGTCCAGCTCGGTGCCCGTGAAGGACTCCGGGGAGTACTCGAAGGAGATGTCGGTCCCGGTCATCTGCTCGGCGAGCTTGCGGACCACCTGCGCCCCGTGGACGGCGATGTCGACGATGCCCGCGCGGTCGGAGCCGAAGACCACCCGCCGCTGCAGCGTGGACGTCGAGTTGTACAGGTGGACGATCGCCTGCTTGGCGCCGCGCAGGGACTCGTAGGTCCGCTCGATCAGCTCGTCGCGGGCCTGGGTCAGCACCTGGATCGTGACGTCGTCGGGTACCAGGTCGTCCTCGATGAGCTGGCGGACGAAGTCGAAGTCGGTCTGGCTGGCTGCCGGGAAGCCGACCTCGATCTCCTTGTAGCCCATCCGCACCAGCAGCTCGAACATCCGCCGCTTGCGGTCCGGCGTCATCGGGTCGATCAGCGCCTGGTTACCGTCCCGGAGGTCGACGGCGCACCAGCGGGGGGCCACGGTGGTGACGGTGTCCGGCCAGGTGCGGTCGGGCAGCACGACCGGGGTGAAGGGCGCGTAGCGGTGGATCGGCATGCCCGAGGGCTGCTGCGGGCGCCGGACGTGCGGGTGGTTCTCGCTCATGTTCCTGCTCACGGGGGTTCGCTCCTCTGGCGCGGGCTGGACTCAGCTCCGGTGGGGCGGTCAGCAGGCGCCGGGGACGCTCTCGGTCACGGCAGGTCTCCGCGGCGAGGGGGCCGACCTAGGAGAGGGCCTCGCCGCGGCGGGTAAGCAGGAGGCTGCCGCGCACGCCCCCACGGTAGCAGCGCGTCAGGCCAGGTCGCAGCCACACGCGCAGTCGGGCGCGTGCACGGGCGTGCCGATGCCGTCGTCGAGCTCGTCGCAGCGGGGCGGACAGGTGCACTCGAAGCACACGTCGAGGCCGTTCAGCTCGCCGGCCAGGAACCGCCGCTGCAGCTCGGCCTCCCGCTCCCGCCACCGCGCCAGACGCCGGGCCTCGGCGCGCTCCCTCGGCGCGTCGCCGGCCCGGGGGAGCTGGTGGTCGTCGGGCGTGCCGGTGCGGTCGCGGCGGGCGTCGCGCCGGCGTCGGTCGCGGTCGAACGTGTACCAGACCCGCGCTCGGCCGTGCCGGTGCTCGTCGTGCCACCAGCCCTCGTCGGAGTACCGGGTGTCGAGGTGCGCCGGGTACAGCCGGCCGGCCGTGTCGCGCACGGCGTCGGGATCCATGCCCGGCACCTCCTGGCCCCGGCTGTCCACCAGCGCCAATCGC
The DNA here is from genome assembly GCF_054050175.1 of Geodermatophilus sp. SYSU D00697. Classification (NCBI taxonomy): domain Bacteria; kingdom Bacillati; phylum Actinomycetota; class Actinomycetes; order Geodermatophilales; family Geodermatophilaceae; genus Geodermatophilus; species Geodermatophilus sp. SYSU D00697. The sequence goes on along the minus strand of NZ_JBJGYV010000016.1, from coordinate 124,927 downwards.
AGCCCCGCGACCTCGGCGGCGCGCGCCAGCAGGCCGGCCGTCACGCCGCGACGGCCGGCCTCGGCGTGGGAGACCACGGCGGCGGACACCCCGCACGCCCGGGCCAGCTCGCGCTGCGAGAGGTCCGCCCGCCGGCGGATGCGCCGCAGCATCCCCGGGAGGTCGAGCTCGGCCACGTCGCCAGCGTGGCTGCGGCGGCGCTCGCCCTGCGACGTCCGAGGGCATCTGTGGACGCCCGGTGGTCCTGTGGACCGGCCGAGCGGGCCAGGCGTGGCCGGGGCTAGCAGGGCGCGGCCGGGGCGAGCAGGGCGCAGCCGGGGCGGGCATGTGCACCCCGGGAGCTCGTGCTCTGCCTGCGGTGGGTACGCAGTGCACGAGCGTCCGCGGAGGACCTCGTGGGGCTCCGCCTTCGTGCTCTGCATCGCGTGGGTACGCAGAGCACGAGCTACCGCGGAGGGGTGGTCGGGGCGGCCAGGGAGGGGCCTCCGCCCCGGGGACGGGCACCGGGACGGGCCGTGGCCGTGGGACCGGCGGCGGGTCAGAAGCGCTTGGCGGCGCGCATCCGCCAGGGGCGGCCGTCGGGGTCGTCGAGCAACCGGTAGACGGGGGTCGCCCACAGCCGGGTGGGCAGCGAGAGCCGCTCGGTCCGGTGCGGCCGCAGCCGCCCGGGAGGGCGGGGGCCGCGCCGCCCACCGGCGTGCCAGTCCTCCAGTGCGGCCGCCGACGACCCCAGCGCCGCCACGAACGCGTCGGGGTCGAGCAGGTCGGCGTCCTCGCTGCCGTCGGACGCGCGGTCGAGGTGCTCGCGGGCCAGCACCAGGCGCAGGTCGCGGGCGAAGGTGCGGGCGCCGTCACCGGTGCCGGCCGGGTCGCGCGGCTCCCGGGGGTCGCGCGTGGTGTCGAGGACGGCGGAGGAGAGCTCGCTGTCGTGGGTCCAGGACCGGCGGTTGAAGTTGTCGCTGCCCACGCTGGCCCACGTGTCGTCGACGACGCAGACCTTGGCGTGCACGTAGACCGGCGTCCCCTCGTGGTTCTCCACGTCGAAGACGTGGACCCGGTTGCGCCCCGCTCGCCGGCACATCTCCAGCGCCTGCCACCGACCGACGTACTGCGACCGCTCGGCGACCGCGCCGTCCTGGTCGGGCACCCGCGGGACCACCACGACCAGGTGCAGCTGCGGGTTGTCGGCCAGCGCCTCGGCGAACAGCCGGGCCACCTCACCCGACCACATGTACTGGTCCTCGAGGTAGACCAGCCGGCGGGCCCGCTTGATCGCCTTGGAGTAGCCCCGGGCGATCGAGCGCTCCCCCCGGGGGGCGAAGCGGTAGGGCGGACGGATCGCCGGATAGGTCCGCAGGTTCTGCACCACGTGGGGGCCCGCCGGAGGTGGCGGCGGCAGCTGCGGCGGCAGCGGGTCGCCCTCCAGGCGGGCGTGGTGGAGCTTGTCGCGCACCCAGGCGATCGGGTGGTCGGTGTCGGCGTTGTTCGGGTCCTCCCACCGCTCGCGGAAGACCGTGTCGAGCACGCCGACCGCCGGGCCGCGCACCATCAGCTGCACGTCGTGCCACGGCGGGCGCGGCCCGTACGCGGCGGCCATCGGCAGCGGCTGCGGGTCCCCGCGGTGGTCGGCGTCGTCCCGGCGGCCGTGGCACAGGTCGATGCCGCCGATGAAGGCGACGTCCCGGGTCGGGTCCTGGTCGTGCCGGAGGACGACGAACTTCTGGTGGTGGCTGCCGCCGCGGCGCACCCGCTGGTCGAGGATGACCTCACCGCCGCCGTGCTCGATCTCCGCGTCGAGGGCCCGGTTCTCCTCCTTGCTGAACGACGCCCGGTCCATGTGGGAGCGCCACACCAGTCCGCGCACGGTGACCCCGCGGCGGACCGCCTCGGTGAACAGCTGTGCGACGGTCGGGCCGCCGGGGCGCAGCTGCTCGTCCGGGTCGCCACGCCAGTCGGTGAAGAACAGGTGGTCGCCGTCGTCGAGGGCCTCGACGCACTCGACGAGCCGGTCGAAGTAGGTGGCACCGTGCACCAGCGGCACGGCCAGGTTGCCCTCGGTGTAGGCGGGCAGGCTCGTGGCCGGGTTCCCGCGCTCGTCGGCCGTCAGCAGCCAGCGCTCCGGATCGTCCACTTGGTGATCACAGCGTCCCGTCATGGGGGACGCAAGCACGGGCCGCGCGGGGCACGTCGGTAGCCTGTGGACCCGTGGCCCTCGTCGTCCAGAAGTACGGCGGCTCCTCCGTCGCCTCCGCCGCGCACATCAAGCGCGTCGCCGAGCGCATCGTGGCGGCCAAGAAGGACGGCAACGACGTCGTCGTCGTGGTCTCCGCCATGGGTGACACGACCGACGAGCTGCTCGACCAGGCAGCCCAGATCACCGACGACCCGCCCGGTCGCGAGCTGGACATGCTGCTCACCGCCGGTGAACGCATCTCCATGGCCCTGCTGGCCATCGCGATCAGCACCCACGGGTACGAGGCGCGGTCGTTCACCGGCTCCCAGGCCGGGGTGATCACCACCTCCAGCCACGGCAAGGCGCGGATCATCGACGTCACGCCCGGCCGGCTGCGCGACGCCCTCGACGATGGGTCGGTCGTGATCGTCGCCGGGTTCCAGGGCGTCAGCCAGGACACCAAGGACGTCACCACCCTGGGCCGCGGCGGGTCGGACACCACGGCCGTGGCCGTCGCCGCCGCGCTGCAGGCCGACGTCTGCGAGATCTACACCGACGTCGACGGCGTCTTCACCGCCGACCCGCGGATCGTGCCGAACGCCCGGCGGCTGGACACCGTGACGTACGAGGAGATGCTCGAGCTCGCCGCCTCCGGGGCGAAGGTGCTCATGCTCCGCTGCGTCGAGTACGCCCGCCGCTACGGCATCCCGGTGCACGTCCGCAGCTCCTACTCCCAGCTCCCCGGCACGATCGTGACCGGCTCGATGGAGGACCTCACGGTGGAACAGGCCATCATCACCGGCGTCGCGCACGACCGCTCCGAAGGCAAGATCACCGTCTACGGGGTGCCGGACCGCCCGGGTGAGGCGGCGCAGATCTTCCGGGTGCTGGCCGACGCGGAGATCAACATCGACATGATCGTGCAGAACGTGTCGGCCGAGGCCAGCAAGCTCGCCGACATCTCCTTCACCCTCCCCAAGAGCGACGGGCCGGCCGCGCTGGCGGCGCTGGAGAGGGTCAAGCACACCGTCGGCTACACCGACACCCGCTTCGACCAGCACATCGGCAAGGTGTCCCTGGTCGGCGCCGGGATGCGCTCGCACCCCGGCGTCTCGGCGCGGTTCTTCGGTGCGCTCGCCGACGCGGGGGTCAACCTCGAGCTGATCAGCACCTCGGAGATCCGCATCTCCGTGGTGTGCCGCGACACCGACGTCGACCTCGCCGTCCGCGCGGTGCACGACGCCTTCGACCTCGGCACCGAGGAGGCCGAGGCGGTCGTCTACGGAGGGACCGGACGATGAGGCTCTTCAGCAACGACGGGCTGCGGGTCGGGATCGTGGGCGCGACCGGCCAGGTCGGTGGCGTGATGCGCCAGATCCTCGCCGAACGGGACTTCCCCGTCAGCGAGCTGCGCTTCTTCGCCTCCGCCCGTTCGGCCGGCAGCACCCTGCCGTGGGGGAGCGGCGAGATCCCCGTCGAGGACGCCGCGACCGCGGACCCGACCGGGCTGGACGTCGCGCTGTTCTCCGCCGGCGCCTCCACCTCGCGGGTGCAGGCGCCGCGGTTCGCCGAGGCCGGCGTCACGGTGATCGACAACAGCTCGGCGTGGCGGCGCGACCCCGACGTCCCGCTGATCGTCGCCGAGGTCAACCCGCACGCGCTGGGCGAGATGCGCAAGGGCATCATCGCCAACCCGAACTGCACCACCATGGCCGCGATGCCGGTGCTCAAGCCGCTGCACGACGAGGCACAGCTGGTGCGCATCGTCGCCAGCACCTACCAGGCGGTCTCGGGCAGCGGCCTGGCCGGCGTCGAGGAGCTCGACACCCAGGTCAAGACGGTCGTCGACAAGGCCGCCGAGCTCACCCACGACGGCTCGGCGGTGACCTTCCCCGAGCCGGTCAAGTACGTGAAGCCGATCGCCTTCAACGTGCTGCCCATGGCCGGGTCGCTGGTGGACGACGGCACGTTCGAGACCGACGAGGAGCAGAAGCTCCGCAACGAGAGCCGCAAGATCCTCGAGATCCCCGAGCTGCGGGTGTCGGGCACCTGCGTCCGGGTGCCGGTCTTCACCGGGCACTCCCTGTCGCTGAACGTGGAGTTCGACCGGCCGCTGTCGGTGGAGCGGGCCACCGAGCTCCTGACCGGGGCGCCGGGCGTGGAGCTGACCGCCGTCCCGAACCCGCAGCAGGCCGCCGGGCAGGACCCGAGCTACGTCGGGCGCATCCGGCAGGACCCCGGCGTGGACGGTGGTCGGGGGCTGGCGCTGTTCATCAGCAACGACAACCTGCGCAAGGGCGCGGCGCTCAACACCGTCCAGATCGCGGAGCTCATCGCTACGACACGGTGACCCTCCGGGTCACACCGCGGCCAGGTGCCGTCCCCGGCTCGCGTTGAGCCGCTTCGTGGCTGCCCGGCGGGGGGCCTCCGGCCCCCGCCGGGCACCACAGGCGGTGGCCCTCTACGGCTGGACGTTCCTCAAGGCGAAGCTCAGGGCGACCTCGACCTGGCGGATGGTCTCCTCGATGACCAGTGAGCCGTGGCCGGCGTCGAACCGGTACACCTCGTGCCGCTTGTCCAGCCGCTCCAGCTCCCCCAGGTAGTTCTCGATCTGCCGGATCGGGCAACGCGGGTCGTTCGCGCCGGCCACCACGAGCACCGGTGCGCGGACGGCGTCCACGTAGGTGATCGGCGAGGAGCGCACGTACACGTCGCGCACCTCCTCCGGGGAGCCGCCGAACAGCGCCCGGTCGTAGGCCCGCAGGCCCTCCATCTCGTCCTCGTAGGCGGCCAGGTAGTCGGCCACCGGCACCTCGGCGATCCCGGCCGCCCAGCGCTCCGGCTGCGTGCCGAGCCCGAGCAGGGTGAGGAACCCGCCCCACGACCCGCCCGACAGCAGCGCCCGGGCCGGGTCGACGAGGCCCTCCTCGACCAGTGCGTCGTAGACCGCGGCGACGTCCTCGAGCTCGGTCAGCCCGGGCCGGCCGGTGAGCGCGTCCCGCCAGGCGCTGCCGTAGCCGGTCGAGCCGCGGTAGTTGACGTGGACGACGGCGTACCCGGCGTCGACGTAGGCCGCGCGGCGCGCCCGGTAGGAGTCGTCGTCGGCCGCCTCCGGGCCGCCGTGCACGAGGAAGGCCGTGGCGTACGGTGCCGGGCCCGCCGGCCGGACCACCAGCGCGTGGATGTCGCCCCCCGGCCCGGGCACCCAGCGGTCCTCCACCGGGTAGGCCGCCGGCGGCTCCTCGCCGGGCGCGGCCAGCACGACGGGGCCGTCGGCGCGGCGGATCACCGGCGGCAGCTCGGCGTTGGACCAGGCCAGCTCCACGGTGCCGTCCGGGCGGGCGGTGGCCCCGCGGACGACACCGGTGGGGGTGTCCAGCCGCTCCAGGGCGCCGGTGGCCAGGTCGTAGCGGTACAGCTCGCTGCGGGCGGCGTGGTCGTGCCCGACCAGCAGCGCCGAGCCGTCCGGGTACCAGCCGGCGGTCACGTCCCCGGGCAGGTCCAGCACGATCTCGGTCTCGGTGTCGCTGCCGACGTCCCAGACGAGCAGCTCCTCGCGTCCCCGGCGCTCGTGGCCGACCAGCAGCCGCCGGTCGCCGGGCAGCGGGGCGAACTCCAGGGCGTGGAGGGCGCGGCCCTCGCCGTCCCACTTCTCCGCGACGACCGCGGGCGCGTCCTCGCTGGTGGTGTCGGTCCGCAGCACGCGCAGCGCCGGGTAGCGGGGGTCGCCGTGCTCGGAGTGCGAGATGACCAGCAGGTCCTCGTCGTGGGTCAGGCCGTCGACCGAGGCCGGGTCCTCGTGCCGGTAGACCACCCGCGGGGCGTCCCCGGCGGGGGCGACCCACAGCTCGGAGCCGTCGTCGGTGGACCGGCCCACCGCGACGACGGAGCGGCCGACCTCCAGCCCCGCCGGGTAGGCCGGGCCCACCTCGGGCAGGGCCACGCGGTCGTCGCCGCCGGCGAAGGGCTGCACCATCCAGACGCCGAACTCGTCCCCGTCGGTGTCGGCGAACCACCAGATGGTGTCGCCGTCGGGGCTGATCGTGCCGATGAGGGTCCCGTTTGCCCGGTCGGTGGCCTGCCGGTGGGCGTCGGTCGTCCGGTCCCAGGCGTACTGCTCGACGACGCCGCTCACGTCGGAGGAGTACAGGCAGCGGTGCGGGGCGTCGCGGGCCCAGTCGGGCAGGCTCACCCGCGGCGCGCGGAACCGGGCCTGCCAGCGGGCGGTCACCTCCGGGGGGAGGGCCGCGGCGAAGGGCGTCGGGGTCCCGGGGGTCAGGACGCCGGGCCGGGGGTCGTCGGCCCCGGGGGTGACGGGAGGGTCGGACGGCGCAGCGGGCTCGGCACTCACCGGTCCATCTTCCCCGGGCGGGACGGCCGTGGGGACGCCACCTCCGGGAGCCCGGTCCCGGCCACCGCTTGACGCGGCCGCGGTGTGACGCAGACCATGGACGAGAAGTTCGGACGGCTGTCCGCAGAGCGGACATGCTTCGTGTGTCGACAGGAGTGCCCATGTCCCAGTCCACCCGGAGGAGCACGTCCGCGCGGGGCGACGCGGCGCCGCACGAGGACGGCCGACTGTCCGCAGCAGCGATCGCCGTCGGGTTCGCCGTCCTCTGTCTCTCGTACATGCTCAACGCGATGGACCGGCAGGTCTTCTACCCCCTGCTGCCGCAGATCCGCGAGGACTTCGGGTTCTCGCTGGACCAGTCCGGGCTCCTCGCGACCGGGTTCACCCTGGGCATCGCGCTGACCGGGGTCCCCGCCGGGTACCTGCTCGACCGGCTCTCCCGGAAGATGATCGTGGTCGTCAGCGTCGTCGTGTACTCGCTGGGCACCCTGGCGATCCCGCTGTCGGTCGGCTTCGGCGACATGGCCGTCTACCGGCTGGTCTCCGGCGTCGGCGAGGGGGTCCAGGCCACGGCGATCTACGCGATCATCGGCGCGTTCTTCTTCCACCGCCGTGCCGTCGCCGCCGGCTTCATCGGCGTCGCGTTCGGGCTGGGTGTCTTCCTGGGGCCGGTGGTCGGCCAGGCCTTCGCCACCGCCTCCGACAGCTGGCGCGCGCCCTTCTACGTCTTCGGTGCCGCCGGCCTGGTGATGGCGGCGGTCCTCGTCGCCGCCGTGCCGCGGGCGATGAGCGAGGCGCTGGCCGGTCGCGCCGGCACCGCGGACACCGCCTCCTACGAGCACGTGCCGGCCAGCCCGTACAACCGCGGCACGCTGGGCCTGGGCATCGCCTCGGCCGTCTCCGGTCTGGTCTTCTACGGCTTCCTGGGGCTGTACCCGACGTTCCTGCAGGAGCAGCTCGGGTTCGCCCCGCCCCAGGCCGCGCTCGCCGCGTCCCTGGTCGGCTTCGGGGCGATGACCGCGCTGCCGGTGGGGTGGCTCGCCGACCGGTACGACCAGCGCCTCCTGCTGGCCGTCGGCTTCGTGGGTTCGTCGCTCACGGCGCTGCTGGCCTACCGGTTCGCCGACGGCCCGGCCGCGCAGTACGTGCTGGCCTTCCTCATGGGCACCTTCGCCAGCGGCGTGCTGTTCACCAACTGCACGACGGCCATGCAGCGCGCCGTCCGGCCCGAGCACGTGGGCCGTGGCGCGGGGCTGTTCATGCTCACCTACTACGTCGCGGCGGCGTTCTCCGGGCTCCTCTTCGCCCGGCTGGTCGCGGGTCTGGGCTGGGACGGCGCCGGACTGGTCCAGCTCACCCTGCTGCCCGTCCTCGGCCTCGCGGCACTGCCGCTGGTCGACCGCCGGCGCATGGTGCTGCCTCCCCGGCTCGCCCGGCGCTGACGGCGGGAGGACGACGGCGCCGGGTCCGGACCGGACCCGGCGCCGTCGTCACCGCCCGCCCGCCCCGGCGCCCGCACCCGCTCCCGCGCCGACCCCGGGGTGCTCCACGGCGGCGTCCCGGACGTCGCCGATGAGCTGCTCCAGGACGTCCTCGAGGGCGACCACGCCGACCGTCGCGCCGTCCCGGTCCACCCGGCCCAGGTGCGCGCCCTGGACGCGCATCTCGGAGAGCACGTCGGGCAGCGCCGACCCGGGCGCCAGGGGCACCAGCGGGGTGACGTGCGCGTCGTCGACCGGCCGGTCGCGCGCGGCGGGGTCCAGGCCGAGGACGTCCTTGACGTGCACGTAGCCGAGCAGCGCGCCGTCGTCCCCGCGGACGGGGTAGCGGCTGAACCCGTGCTCGGCGACCACCGCCTCGAGCTGCCGCGGGGTCGCCGACCGCGGCACGGTGACGACCTGCTCCAGCGGCAGGAGCACCGACTCGACGGCGTGCTGCTCGAAGGTGAGCGCCCCGGCGGCCAGTTCGCTGACCTCGCTGCCCAGCAGGCCCTCCCGGCGTGACTGGGTCACCATCGACCGGATCTCGGCCTCGTCGAAGCTGGCGGCCACCTCGTCGGTGGGCTGCACGCCGAAGAGCCGGACGAAGGCGTTGGCCACGGTGTTGAAGAACCAGATGACCGGGCGCAGCACCCGGACGAAGGCGGCCAGCGGCGGCCCGAGGGCCAGGGCCGCGCGATCCGGGCCGGCGATCGTGACGTTCTTGGGCACCATCTCGCCGAGCACCATGTGCAGCACGGTCACGATCGACAGCGCGATGACCAGCGCGATCGGGTGCAGCAGCCCCTCCGGGACGCCGAGTGCCGCCATCGGCGCCTCGATCAGGTGCGCCACCGCCGGCTCGCCGACAGCACCCAGGCCCAGCGAGCACAGCGTGATGCCCAGCTGCGCGCCGGCCATCATCTGCGACACGTTGCGCATGGCGGCCAGCGTGCGGCGCGCCCGCGGTGAGCCCGCGTCGGCGCGCGGCTCGATCTGGTCGACCCGCGCCGAGACCAGCGCGAACTCCGCGGCCACGAAGAAGGCGTTGCCCAGCAGCAGCGCGATCAGGACCAGCAGGCTGAGGACGTCGCTCACGCCGCGGCCACCTCCTCGTCGACCGGGACCTCGACCCGCTCGGCGCGCACCCGTGCCACCCGCCGACCGTCGAGGGACTCCACGGTCAGCCGGGCGCCCTCCAGGTCGACGGTGTCGCCGACCGCGGGCAGCCGCTGCAGCCGCTCGGCGAGGAAGCCGGCCAGCGTCTCGTAGCGGCCCTCGGGCACCGGGACGCCGGTGCGGTCGCGGACCTCGTCCGGGCGCAGCAGCCCGGACAGCAGCCAGGTGTCCTCGTCGGCCCGGCGGAGGGTGCGCAGCGGCCGGTCGGTCTCGTCGGCGATCTCCCCGACCAGCTCCTCCACGATGTCCTCCAGGGTCACCACGCCGTGGGTGGCGCCCCACTCGTCGACGACGAGGGCCATCTGCAGCCCCTGCTCGCGCAGCAGGTCCAGCAGGCGCTCCAGCTGCAGCGACGACGGGACGGCGAGCACCGGCGCGGCGAGCTCGCCGGCGGTCCGGGTGCCCCGCTCGGCCTCCGGGACGGCGACCGCGTGCTTGACGTGGACGACGCCGGTCACCTGGTCGAGGTCCTCGCCGTACACCGGGAAGCGGGAGTTGCCCGACGCGACGGCGGCCGCGATCACGTCGTCCGCGGTGACGTCGGCCGGGAGGGTCCACAGCCGGGTGCGCGGCGTCATCACGTCGGTGGCGTACTTCTGCCGCAGCGCCAGGGACCGCTGGAGCAGCCGGGCCGCGACGGGGGAGAGGTCGCCCTCCTCGGCCGAGCGGCGGGCCACGGCGGCCAGCTCCTCGGCGCCGCGGGCGGACTCCAGCTCCTCCCGGGGCTCGATCCCCAGCCGCCGCACGATCGCGTTGGCGACCCGCTGCAGCCCGTTCACCACCGGCCCGGAGACCCGGGTGAACGCCCGCATGCCGGGGGCCACGGCACCGGCCACGGCCATCGGGTCGGCGATCGCCAGGTTCTTCGGGCCCAGCTCGCCGAGCAGCATCTGCAGCGTGGTGGCCAGCGCCAGGGCCAGGCCGTAGGAGAGCCCGGTGACGAGCCCGCCGGGCAGTCCCAGCGACTCCAGGGGGCCGCGCAGCAGCTGGCCGAGGGCCGGCTCGGCGAGGTAGCCGACGACGAGCGTGGTGATCGTGATGCCCAGCTGGGCGGCCGAGAGCTGGGTGGACAGCGCCCGCAGGGCCGCCACCACCCCGCGGGCGCGCCGGTCTCCGCCGCGCGCCGCCTCCTCGGCCCGGCCGCGGTCGACGGTGGTCAGGGAGAACTCGGCGGCCACGAAGAAGCCGGTGAGCGTGGTCAGCGCCACGGCGGCGAGGAGGAGCAGCCACTCGGTCATCGCGACCCCGGTGCCCGCTCGACGAGCGGGTCAACCCCGGAACGACTCAGGGGCCGCCTTCCGGCGGCCCCTGAGCACTGGTCGGGGTGACAGGATTTGAACCTGCGACCTCGTCGTCCCGAACGACGCGCGCTACCAAGCTGCGCCACACCCCGAGGTACGCGTCGAGTCTAACCGACGACCTCCTCAGCCCTGACGGGCGGTCAGGGTGAGCAGTGTCGCCTCCGGCGGGCAGGCGAACCGGACCGGCGCGTAGGGGCTGGTGCCCAGGCCCGCGGACACGTGCAGCCACGTCCCGTTCGGGTGCGCGGCCGACGGCTCCGCCCAGCGGTGCAGCCACCGGACCCGGTCGCGGTCGATCCCGCAGTTGGTCACCAGCGCGCCGTAGAAGGGCACCCGCAGCTGGCCGCCGTGGGTGTGGCCGCACAGCAGCAGGTCGTAGCCGTCGGCGGCGAACCGGTCGAGCACCCGGGGCTCGGGGGAGTGGGCCAGCCCGATCCGCAGGTCGGCGGTCGCGTCCGCGGGCCCGGCGACGCGGTCGTAGCGGTCCCGCCGGATGTGCGAGTCGTCGACGCCGGCGAGGACGATCCGCCGTCCGCCGACGGTCAGCTCGCCCCGGGCGTTGGTGAGGTCCACCCACCCGCGGCCGGCCATGCCCTCCCGCAGGTCCGGCCAGGGCAGCGGGTCGCCGTGCACCCGCTTGTGGTCGCGCTTGAAGTACTTCAGCGGGTTCTTCGGCCGTGGCGCGTAGTAGTCGTTGCTGCCGGGCACGAAGGCGCCCGGCCGGTCCAGCAGCGGCTCGAGGGCGCGCAGCGTGCCCGGGACGGCGTCGACGCCGGCCAGGTTGTCCCCGGTGTCCACCACCAGGTCCGGCTCCAGCTCGGCCAGCGAGGCCACCCACTCCTGCTTCGACCGCTGGGCCGCGGTCATGTGCAGGTCGGACAGGTGCAGGACCCGCAGCGGAGCCGCCCCTGGCGGCAGCACGGGGACGTCGAAGCGGCGCAGCGTCCACCGGGTGCGCTCGTAGAGGGAGGCGTAGGCGAGCCCTGCGGCGGCCGAGGCGGCGAGCGAGGCCAGGACGGTGGGAGCGCGCACGGCAGCCCAGGGTACGCAGCGCCGGGCCGGGACCTGTCGTGCCAGGCTGGACGCGTGTCCGACCTCAAGGAACAGCTGCGCGCCGACCTGACCACCGCGATGAAGAACCGCGACGAGCTCCGCACCGCGACCCTGCGGATGGTGCTGGCCGCGGTGAGCTCGGAGGAGGTGGCCGGCAAGGAGGCCCGCGAGCTCGGCGACGACGAGGTGCGGGCCGTGCTCCGCCGGGAGGCCAAGAAGCGCCGCGAGGCCGCCGAGGCGTTCGCCGCCGCCGGCCGCGGGGAGCAGGCCGACCGGGAGCGCGCCGAGGGGGACGTCGTCGCCGGCTACCTGCCCGCCCAGCTCGAGGACGCCGACCTGGCCGCGCTGGTGGCCGACGTGGTCACCCGCACCGGGGCCAGCAGCATGAAGGACATGGGCCGGGTCATGGGCGCGCTGCAGGCCGAGGTCGCCGGCCGCGCCGAGGGCGGCCGGGTGGCCGCCGAGGTCCGCCGCCAGCTGGGCTGACCGCGGTGGCGGCCGGGCCGGTGCGGGTGGCCACCTGGAACGTCTGGTGGCGCTTCGGGGACCGCTGGCGCGAGCGCCAGGACGCGCTGCTGCGCACCCTGCGCGCCGTTGACGCGGCGGTGCTGGCCGGGGACCCCGTGGACGGGGTGGCTCCCTCGGACCACCGGGCGGTCGTCTGCTACCTGCGCTGGGCCGACGGTCCCTGACACCGGCCCCGGGCAGCACACGGCCCCGGTGACCGGGTGTCCGGTCACCGGGGCCGTGTGCTGGGACGGGGCCCGTGCTCAGTTCTCCCCGTCGTCGCCGTCGCCGCGGCCGCGGTTCCCGCGGTCGGCCTCGTCGCCGTCGCCGTCGTCGTCCCCGTTGCGGTCACCGCCGCCGTCCCCGTCGTCGGCGCTCTCGTCGCCGCCGTCGGCCGGGGCCTCCGACTCCTCCCGGGCGACCTCGGAGCCGTTGCTCACCAGGATGGCCACGGTCTCGCCGTTGCTGACCCGGCTGCCGGCGCGGGGGTCGGTGCCGACGACGGCGCCCTCGGGCTCGCTGCTGTCGACCTCGCTGACGGTGGCGCGCAGCCCGGCCCCCTGCAGCGCCGAGCGGCAGGTGCTCACCGACGTGCAGGAGGGCACCTGGCGGGTGTTGCCGTTGGCCACGACCGGGTCCTCCGGCGGGAACTCCGCCGTCGGCTGGTTGCTCAGGATGGGGGCCATCGCGTCGTGCCAGATGGTGGCCCCCTTGCCGCCACCGAAGCCCCCGACGCTGCGGTCGGCCGCGGAGTTGAACACCATCACGCTGGCGGTGTACTCGGGCGTGTAGCCGACGAAGGCCACCGACGCGTTGTTGTTGATCGTCCCGGTCTTGCCGGCGATCTGGTGGCCCGGGACGTAGGCGCGGCTGGCGGTCTGGCCCGGGTGCCCCGGCTCGACGTCACCGCGCAGCATCTGGTTGAGGGTGTTCGCCACGCCCGGCGGGATCGCCTCCGGGGTGCAGTTGTCGTCCTTGACGACGGGCTCGCCGTCCTCACCGGTGAGCGGCTCGCCGTTGACGTCGAGGATCTGGGTCACCGGCTTCGGGTCGCACTGCGTGCCGCTGGCGGCCAGCGTGGAGTAGGCGCTGGCCAGGTCCAGCGGGCTGACCGCGTCGGTGCCGAAGGTGAACGAGCCCCGGTTCTCCGCGATGATCGTGTCGGCCGGCCACTGGTTCGCGGCGTCGAAGTGCATGCCCATCCGCTCGGCCATCCGCACCGGTCCCTCGACCGACCCGAGCCGGTCCTCCAGCGCCAGGAAGTAGGTGTTGGAGGACATGTAGAGGGCCTTGGTCATGTCCAGGGTGCCCGGGTACCCGCTGCCGGCGTTGCCGATGTCGTAGTAGCCCGCGCCGTCCCGGTACACCCGGGAGACGTACCGGCTGCCCGTCGAGATCGTGTAGTACTTCGAGTAGCCCTGCTCGAGCGCGGCCGCGGCGGTGAAGACCTTGAAGGTGGAGCCCGAGCCCTTGCTGGGCACCACGTTGAAGTTCACCGACTCGCAGTCGGGGTCGTCGCAGCCGTAGCGGCGGTTGTTCGCCATCGCCAGCACGTGGCCGGTGCCCGGCTCCACGGCCGTGTAGGTGCCGACCAGCTCGTCGCCCATCGCGAGGGTGTTGAGCACCGCCTGGTCGCCGGCGACCTGCATGTCCGGCCGCAGCGTCGTCTGGATCGTCCAGCCGCCGTTCTTGATCTCGTCCTCGCCGAGCCCCAGCGTCCCCCGCAGGTAGCCGTAGAGGTAGTCGCAGAAGAACCCGCCGACGGCGGCGTCGATGCACCCGTTGGGCGGGGAGGTGCCCGGGCGGACCTCGACCGGCGTGGGGGAGATCTCGTCGAACTGGGCCTGGTCGATGTGGCCGAGGTCGAGCATCCGCTGCAGCACCTGGTTGCGGCGGACCTGGGCGTTCTCCGGGTTGGTGATCGGGTCGTCGTTGGTCGGGCTCTGCACGAGGCCGGCCAGCATCGCCGCCTGCGGCAGGGTGAGGTCGGCGGCGTTGACGCTGAAGTACCTCTGGGCGGCGGCCTGGATGCCGTAGGAGCCCTGCCCGAAGTACACGATGTTGAGGTAGCGGGTGAGGATCTCGTCCTTGCCGTACTTCTCCTCGAGGGCGAGCGCCAGCCGCGCCTCCTTGAGCTTGCGGCCCACGCTCTCCTCGGTCGCCGCCGTCCGCTCCTCGGGCGTGGTGGCGGTCTGCACCAGGGTCTGCTTGACCAGCTGCTGGGTCAGCGTCGACCCGCCCTCGCGCACCGCGCCCGCCGCCAGGTTGGTCGCCAGCGCCCGCAGCGTGCCCTGCACGTCGAGGCCGTTGTGCTGGTAGAAGCGCGAGTCCTCGATGTCGACCAGCGCCTGCTTCATGACGTCGGCGATCTGGTCGGACGCCACCGGGGTGCGGTTGTCCCGGTAGAAGTAGGTGATCAGCGAGCCGTCGGCGGCCAGCACGCGGGTGTTGCCCGCGGGGGCCTGGTCGGTGAGCTCGACGGGGAGGGCGTCCAGCAGCGAGGCGGAGTTGCGGGCGACCAGGCCCGAGCCGCCCACGAAGGGCAGCATCATGCCGGCGACCAGGGCACCGGCGAGCACGATCGTCGCGGCCAGCTTCGCGAGGACCCGGGCGCGGGGGGAGGCGGCGGGAGACATCGCGAGCCAATGTACGGTGCCGCGCGCTCCTGACGTCGCCGTCAGCGACGGCGCGCGGGGAGGACGCGTGTCCGGGGCACGCCCGTCGGCGTGTCGTCGTCCGGGCCGGTCAGTGCGTCGGCCATCCCGCGCAGCCCGTCGAGGTCGTGCACGTCGCCGGCGGCGGCGGGCACCGTGCGGACGGCGACCTCCGGGTGGGCGCTGGTGAACCGGTCGGCCAGCCGCTGCTCCCGGGCGGCGACGGTCATCCGGTCGGCGTGCACGCGCAGCGCGCCGGCGGCCAGCTCGGCGGCCTCCCCGCCGGCCTCGAGCACCTCCTCGGCGGCACCGTCGGCGCGGGTCGCGGTCAGCACCGTCGTCGCCGGCGGGTGGGTGCGGTTGAGCACCAGCCCGGCCAGCGGCATCTGCTCGGCCGAGAGCCGGTCGACGAAGTAGGAGGCCTCGCGCAGCGCGTCGGGCTCGGGCGTCGCGACGACGACGAACCACGTGCCCGGCCGGCGCAGCAGCTCGTAGGTCGCCGTGGCCCGCTCGCGGAACCCGCCGAACATGGTGTCCAGGGCCGAGACGAACGCGGAGATGTCGCGCAGCAGCTGCCCGCCGAGCACCTTGCTGATGATCCGGCTGAACACCAGGAACCCGGCGCCGACCAGGCGCATCCCGGCCCGGCCGCCGGCGCGGGCCGGCGCGGTCAGCAGCCGGATCATCGTGCCGTCGAGGAAGCGGCTCATCCGGTTGGGCGCGTCGAGGAAGTCCAGCGCCGACCGCGACGGCGGGGTGTCGACGACGATGAGGTCCCACTGCTCGCTGGCCCGCAGCTGGCCCAGCTTCTCCATCGCCATGTACTCCTGCGTGCCGGCGAAGGAGGACGACAGGGCCTGGTAGAAGGGGTTGGAGAGGATCTGCTCTGCCCGCTCGGGCGTCGAGTGCGCGCACACGATGTCGTCGAACGTGCGCTTCATGTCCAGCATCATCGCGTGCAGCTCGCCCTTGGCCCCCGGGACGTCGACCTGCCGCGGCTCGTTGTCCAGCTCGACCAGGCCGAGGGACTGGGCCAGCCGCCGCGCCGGGTCGATGGTGAGGACGACGACGGTGCGCCCGGCCTCGGCCGCGGCCAGGGCCAGCGCCGCCGACGTCGTCGTCTTGCCCACGCCGCCCGCCCCGCAGCAGACGAGGATCCGGGTCGCCGGGTCCTCGATGAGCTCCTCCAGCTCCAGCGGGAGGGCCTGCGGCGGAGGCGGCGCCGCCGGGCGCGGGTGCCGGTGCCGCTCAGCCGCCTGGGGTGCCGGCTGGGTCACGCCGCCACCGCCGTCCGGAGGTGCTCCTCGAGCCGCCCGGCGAGCTCGAAGAGGGCCCCGAGGTCGATCGGGCCGGGCAGCAGCGGCAGCTCCACCGTGGGCCGGTCCAGTGCCTCCACCTCGTCGCGCAACTCGTCCTGGGCGGCCCAGCGCCGGGCGTGGTCGATGGCCTCGGCGGCCAGCGCGTCGGCGACCTGGGGACCGTCGTGCACGTGGGCGGCGGCGAGGGCCGGGGCGAGCTCGGCGCCGGTGAGCCGGCCCTCGGCGGCGCGCAGCAGGTCCTCCTCGGGCAGCAGCGGCTCGGTCGCCATGTTGACGACCACCGACCCGACCGGCAGCCCGGTCGCGGTGAGCTCGGCGATCGCGTCGGCGGTCTCCTGCACCGGCATGTCCTCGAGCAGGGTCACCAGGTGCACCGCCGTCTGCGGCGACTTGAGCACCGCCATGACCCCGTCGCTCTGCGTCTTGATCGGGCCGGAGCGTGCCAGCCCGGCCATCTCCCCGGTCACGTTGAGGAACCGGGTGATCCGGCCCGTGGGCGGGGCGTCGACGACGACGGCGTCGTACACCCGCTTCCCGTCACGGCGGCGGGTGACCGCCTCCTTGATCTTCCCGGTGAGGAGCACGTCGCGCAGGCCCGGCGCGATGGTGGTGGCGAAGTCGATGGCGCCCATCTTGCGCAGCGCCCGGCCGGCCCGCTTGAGGTTGTAGAACATCTCCAGGTACTCGAGGAGCGCCTCCTCGACGTCGATGGCCAGGGCCTTCACCTCGCCACCGCCGCGGGCGACGGCCACCCTCCGCTCCTCGTAGGGCAGCGGCGGGGTGTCGAACAGCTGGGCGATGCCCTGCCGGCCCTCGGTCTCGACCAGCAGCACCTGGCGGCCCTCGGCGGCCAGGGCCAGGGCGAGGGCGGCCGCGACGGTGGTCTTGCCCGTCCCGCCCTTCCCGGTCACGACGTGACAGCGCACGGGGAAGGGTTCGGGGCTCACGGGAACCAGCCTAGGAGGCCACCGTCCTCCGGGCTCCCGCACCCGCCAGCAGCGCGGCCCTCCTGCAGGGGCCCGCCGCGAGCTCGCTCGCGGTGGGGGGCAGGGGGGTCCTCCCACTGCGCTAGCGTCGCGCCCATGAGCGAACCGGCCCGCGTGCGGTG
Source organism: Geodermatophilus sp. SYSU D00697 (assembly GCF_054050175.1). Taxonomy (NCBI): domain Bacteria; kingdom Bacillati; phylum Actinomycetota; class Actinomycetes; order Geodermatophilales; family Geodermatophilaceae; genus Geodermatophilus; species Geodermatophilus sp. SYSU D00697. The sequence continues at coordinate 107,804 of NZ_JBJGYV010000016.1, read as the reverse complement.
GGAGTACGCCACCATCCCGCTGCTGATCCACAACACCAAGGCGATCCTCGACTCCTGGGGCGTCGACGGGTGGGAGCTGGTCACCGTGCTCCCCGGCCCCGCCGGCGCCGAGCAGCCGGTGGCCTACCTCAAGCGCCCCCTGGGCTGAGCTCGCCATGACCACGCCGCAGACCCAGAGCTGGCACGCCCGGCTGGCCGAGCTGGGCATCCGGCTGCCCCCGGTCGCCGCCCCGGTGGCGGCCTACGTCCCCGCCGTCCGCAGCGGTTCGCTGGTGTACACGTCCGGGCAGCTGCCCTTCGTCGACGGCGGGCTGCGCCGCACGGGCAAGGTCGGCGGGTCGGTCGACCCCGAGGACGCCGCCCACGACGCGAAGGTGGCCTGCCTCAACGCGCTGGCCGCGATCGACGAGCTGGTGGGGCTGGACTCGGTCGCCCGGGTGGTGCGGGTCGTCGGCTACGTCGCGAGCGCCGAGGGCTTCACCGGGCAGCCGCGGGTGGTCAACGGCGCCAGCGAGCTCCTCGGACGGGTGTTCGGCGAGGCCGGCCGGCACGCCCGCAGTGCCGTCGGTGTGGCCGAGCTCCCGCTGGGCGCGCCCGTCGAGGTCGAGCTCACCGTCGAGCTGAGGTGACCGGACCCCGCCAGGCGGCCACCGTCCTGTTGCTGCGGGACGGCACCTCGGGGCTCGAGGTCTACCTGCTGCGCCGCACCCGCGGGATGCCCTTCGCCGGCGGGATGACCGCCTATCCCGGCGGCGGCGTCGACCCGCGGGACGCCGACGTCCGGACCGCCTGGGTCGGCCCGTCCCCGGCGCAGTGGGCGACGGCGTTCGGCTGCGACGAGCCCACCGCCCGCGAGCTGGTGTGCGCCGCCGTCCGCGAGACCTTCGAGGAGGCCGGGGTCCTGCTGGCCGGTTCTCCCGACGGCGCCGACGGGATCGGGGTGGTCCCGGACGTCACCGGGGACGACTGGGAGGCCCAGCGGCAGGCCCTGCTGACCCGTGAGCTGTCCCTGGCCGAGCTGCTCGCCGACCGCGGCCTGGCGCTGCGCTCGGACCTGCTGCGCCCGTTCGCGCACTGGATCACCCCGCCGGACGAGCCGCGCCGCTACGACACCAAGTTCTTCGCCGCCGCGCTGCCGGTCGGGCAGGAGGCACGGCACGTCACCGGCGAGGCCGACGAGGCGAGCTGGCTCACCCCGGCCACCGCGCTGGCCGAGCTGTCGGCCGGCACCCGCCCCATGCTGCCGCCCACAATTCACACCCTCGGCCAGCTCGAGCCCTTCGCCGACGTGGCGGCGGTGCTGGCCGGCTCCCCGCCGGAGCCGCTGCACCCGATCAGCCCGACGTTCGAGGACGAGCCGGACGGCCGCTGGGCGGTGCTGCCCGACGGCACGCGTATCCGGCTGGTCGTGCCGCTTCCTTCGTGACCCTCCGGGTCACCTCGCGATGACGTCGTCTTCCCACCGGCCGTCGGTGGTCGATCACCGCGGTGTCGTCGCCGACCTCGCGGTACACCGCGCGCTCGGCGAGCACGAGGCGAGGTCGGTGACGCCGGATGCACGAGAGGCCCCGGGACCCATCCGGTCCCGGGGCCTCTCGGCGTGCGTCGCTCAGCGGGCGCGACGGCGCAGGCGCTCCTCGTCGAGGACGACGACCGACTTGCCCTGCAGCTGGATCCAGCCGCGGTGCACGAAGTCGGCCAGCGCCTTGTTCACCGTCTCCCGGGAGGCCCCGACCAGCTGGGCCAGCTCCTCCTGGGTGAGGTCGTGCTTGACCCGCAGGCCCTCGCCCTCACGGCTGCCGAACCGGTCGGCCATCTGCAGCAGCGCCTTGGCCACGCGGCCGGGGACGTCGGTGAAGATCAGGTCGGCCACCGAGTCGTTGGTGCGCCGCAGGCGGCGGGCCAGCACGCGCAGCAGCTGCTCGCCGATCTCCGGGTGCGCCTCGATCCACGGGCGGATCACCGACTGCGGCATCCGGGCCAGCTTGACGTCGGTGACGGCGGTGGCCGTCGCCGTGCGCGGCCCGGGGTCGAAGACCGACAGCTCGCCGAACTGGTCCGACGGGCCCATGACCGCCAGGACGTTCTCGCGCCCGTCCGGCGACCGCCGGGACAACTTGATCTTGCCCGACAGGATGATGTAGAGGCTGTCGCCGGGCTCGCCCTCGTTGAACACGACCCGCCCCCGGGGCAGGGTGAGGGTCTCGAGGCGGCTGATGACCGTTTCCACCGCCTCTTCCGACTGCCCCTGGAAGAGCCCGGACTGGGCCAGCACCTCGTCCACTACGCGTCCTCTCGCACGACCACCGGGGAGTGCCGACAACCGGCGGCTCCCGTCAGCGCGCGCGTCCGCGCCGCGCTGTCCGGTGTGAGTCTAGGGGGCTGTGCGCGTGGTCACCCGATCAGTGGGGAGGTGGGCACCCCCGAAGGGTGACGACGCCCTCCGTGACGGCCCTCGGGACGGGGTCCTCCCTCGGACGACGTCGACGGGTCTGACTCCGCGCCGCGGTCCGCTCCTCGCTCGCTGGCGCTCGCTGCGATGCTCCCGCGGCCGTCGTCAGACGACGTCGACGGGTCTGACTCCACGCCGCGGTCCGCTCCTCGCTCGCTGGCGCTCGCTGCGATGCTCCCGCGGCCGTCGTCAGACGACGTCGACGGGTCTGACTCCACGCCGCGGTCCGCTCCTCGCTCGCTGGCGCTCGCTGCGATGCTCCCGCGGCCGTCGTCAGACGACGGGCGGCTCGGCCTCGCGGCGGACCCGGGACCTGCGCCGCCGGCGCCAGCGGGCCATCGCGCGCCGGATCCCGGAGTTGGCCAGCGTGTCCACCTCGCCGGGGCTGGCGGTGTGGAGGAACTCCGCGACCTCGCGCGGCCCGGTCGGGCGCCGCAGCGGTTCCTCCACCCGTTCCATGACCAGCAGGAAGGCGATGAGCAGCGGGGGGAAGAGGATGACGATGAGGGCGACCACCCGGTACCTCCTCTGTCCTCGTCGGGGGCGGTTCCGGCCCGGCCGGCGCCCGCGCGCACTCCTGTGTACCCCGTCACCTGCGGTCCGACGCCCGGCCCGCGGCGGCTGCGATGATGGCACGGGCCCGGAGTCGTCAGGGGATCCGCCTACCCTCGACCGCGTGTCCTCGCCCGCCTACGCACGTCCCGTCCCCCCGCACGCGCGGCGCGCCGCAGCACGCGGTGGCACGCCGTTCGACCCGGAGGAGACGCCGCTGGCGCGCACCCGCCGCGCCCGGCGGATGGCCCGGGAGCTGGCGCTGATCCACCCCGACGCCCACTGCGAGCTCGACTTCACCAACGCCTTCGAGCTGCTCGTGGCCACCGTGCTGTCGGCCCAGACCACCGACAAGATGGTCAACCGGGTCACGCCGACCCTGTTCGCCAAGTACCCGGACGCGGTGGCCCTGGCCGGTGCCGACCGCGCCGAGCTGGAGGAGATCCTCAAGCCGACCGGGTTCTTCCGCGCCAAGGCCAACTCGGTGCTCGGGCTCGCCCAGGCCCTCGTCGAGCGCTTCGACGGCGAGGTGCCCGGCCGGATGGCGGACCTGGTCACCCTGCCCGGGGTCGGCCGGAAGACGGCCAGCGTCGTCCTGGGCAACGCCTTCGACGTCCCCGGGCTGACCGTGGACACCCACTTCGGCCGGCTGGTCCGGCGGTTCGGCTGGACGGCGGAGGAGGACCCGGTCAAGGTCGAGGCCGAGGTCGCCGAGCTGATCCCCAAGCGGGAGTGGACCATGTTCTCCCACCGGGTGATCTTCCACGGCCGACGGGTCTGCCACGCCAAGAAGGCCGCCTGTGGCGCGTGCGGCCTGGCCCGCTGGTGCCCGTCCTACGGCATCGGCCCGACCGACCCGGAGGTGGCCGTGAAGCTGGTGAAGACCCCGGCCGCCTCCGACACCGAATGAGCGACCGCGGCACGGGAGCCGCCGCCGCGCTGGTGCTGCTGGCGGCGGCGCTGGCCGGGTGCGGGACCGACGAGCCGGACGCCGCGGCCGCGCCGACCGCGCCGTCGGTGGAGAACACCACCGCACCCTGTCCCCCGCAGCCCGACCGGCCGGCGTACGGCGGTGAGGTGCTCGCCGACGTGACCGTGGAGTGCCTGGGCGGCGGCGAGCTGGCCCTCGGCCGGGCGCAGGGGCTGCCGACGGTGGTCAACCTCTGGGCGAGCTGGTGCGGGCCCTGCCGGGAGGAGCTGCCGCTGGTGCAGCAGCTCGCCGACGAGGCCGGCGACCGGCTGCGCGTGGTCGGGCTGGTCAGCCAGGACCCGGCGAGCAACGGGCTGGCCTTCGCCGCCGACGCGGGCATCACCATGCCCACCGGCGTCGACGCCCAGGGGGAGCTGGCCATCGAGCAGGGACTGCGGGGCCTGCCCTACACCTACCTCCTGCGGGCCGACGGCTCGGTCGCCCACTTGCAGCTGCGCCCGGTCACCTCGCTCGGGGAGCTCGAGGGCCTGGTGGCCGAGCACCTGGGGGTGACCCTGTGACGCCGCGGGACGACGACCTGCCCGAGTACCTCCACCGGCTGCTCGACGCATCGGTCGACCTGCCGCTGCGCCACCGCATGGGCCGGCCCTCGGCCACCGCCCGCCGCTCGGCGGTGCTCATCCTGTTCGGCGAGGGCCCGCGCGGCGCCGACGTCCTGCTCATCGAGAAGGCCGCGCACCTGCGCACGCACGCCGGCCAGCCGGCGTTCCCCGGTGGCGGGGCCGACCCGGACGACGACTACCCGGTCGGCACCGCGCTGCGCGAGGCGGAGGAGGAGGCCGGGATCGACCCCGACGGCGTCCGCGTGCTGGCCACCCTGCCGGAGCTCTTCCTCGGCCCGTCGGACAACCTCGTCGTCCCGGTCGTGGCCTGGTGGGACGACCCCCGGGACGTCGCCGTCGGGGACCCGCGGGAGGTCGCGCGGGTCGCCCGCGTGCCGCTCGCCGACCTGGCCGACCCCGCCAACCGGTTCCGCACCCGGCACCCGTCGGGCTACGTCGGCCCGGCCTTCGGCGTCGCCGGCATGGTCGTGTGGGGGTTCACCGGCGCCCTCCTCGACGCGATCCTGGAGGCGGCGGGGCTGGCCCGGCCGTGGGACCAGGACGACGTCCGCCCGCTGCCGGTCCTCGGGATCCGTCGTCCGCGGCTGCTGGGGACGTTCGACCCCGCCGAGGAGGAGGAGGCCGCCGCGCCGACGGTCGCCGATCCCGCGCCGGACGGGCCTCCGACGCGTACGGTTCCCCCGCGATGAGCGGCCGAAGGACCTCCGTGCCCCCCGTGCAGGACCCCCTTGCTCCCGACCACGCGCGGGCTCGCGAGCCCCTGCAGGGCGGCCGGTGGAGGCTGGCGGCGGGCCCCTGCCGGAAGGCCGCGGTGCTCGCTGCCGCAGCGGTCCTGCTCGCCGGGTGCGGCGGTGGGGACGACGGCGGCGCGGCGGCGCCCTCGTCCTCCGCGGGCCCCGCGGTCGGCACGGTGACCACGGCGCCCGACGGCGTCCAGGAGGTCACCCTGCAGACGCAGGACGACTACGTGTTCACCCCCGACCGGTTCACCGTCGCCCCGGGCCCGGTGCGGCTGACCGTGGTGAACGTGGCCGAGCAGCTCACCCACAACTTCCGCTTCACGCCGGGCGCGGGCCCCGCGGCGATCGAACCGGAGATCCCGCTGCTGGCCCCGGGGGAGAGCCGCACCATCGAGTTCACCGTGTCCGCGCCCGGCGACTACGGCTTCGAGTGCAGCTTCCACACCCAGCTCGGCCAGGTCGGGACCATGACGGTGAGCGGTTAGGCGATGTCGATCGTGGACCTCGTGATCATCGCACTCGCGCTGGCGTTCGCGTTCTCCGGTTTCCGGCAGGGGCTCATCGTCTCGGCCACGTCCTTCCTCGGCTTCTTCGGCGGAGCGGTGCTCGGCGCGCAGCTGTCGGGAGCGGTCGCCGACCGGGTGGACGGCTCGCCGGTGACCCGGGTCTTCGCCGCGCTGGTCGTCGTCCTCGCCGGCGCGCTGCTGGGACAGCTGGTGGCCGGGGCCGTCGGCCGCGCGGTGCGCACACGGGTGACCTGGGAGCCGGCCAAGGTGGTCGACTCGGTCGCCGGCGCGGTGGTCTCGGCCGCGGCGGTGCTGCTCGTCGCCTGGATGGTGGCCTCCCCGCTGGCCAGCGCCCCGTTCCCCGAGGTGGCCGGCCAGGTGCGGCAGTCGTCGCTGGTGCAGGCGGTCGACCGCAGCGTCCCCGACGGCGTGCGGGCGGTCTACGACTCGCTGCGGGAGGCGATCGACCGACCCGGCCTGCCCGACGTCCTCGACCCCCTCACCCCGACCCAGGCCCGGGAGGTGCCGGCGCCGGACCAGACCCTGTTGGCCAGCCCGGTGGTGGCCTCGGTGCAGGGTTCGGTGGTGCAGATCAGCGGCGTCGCGCCGTCCTGCTCGCGGCAGATCGACGGCTCCGGGTTCGTCTACGCGCCCCAGCGGGTGCTGACCAACGCGCACGTGCTCGCCGGGGTCCCCGACCCGGTGGTCACCGCGGAGGGGGAGGAGTACGACGCCACCCCGGTCTACGTCGACGAGGAGACCGACATCGCGGTGCTCGCCGTCCCCGGGCTGCCGCAGGTGCCGCTGACCTTCGCGCCCGGCCCGGTGGACACCGGCGCCGACGCGATCATCATGGGCTACCCCGGAGGCGGCGACCTGTTCGTCGGCCCGGCCCGGGTGCGCGACCGCCGGGACATCAGCGGGCCCGACTTCCGGGACACGCAGACCGTGGTGCGCGATGTCTACGCGTTGTACGGCGAGGTCCGGGCCGGGAACTCCGGTGGGCCGCTGTTCGACCGGGAGGGGCACGTCCTCGGGGTCGTGTTCGCCTCGGCCATCGACGACCCGATGACCGGCTACGCCCTGACCAACGCCCAGGTCGCCGACGCGGCGCAGTCGGGGACGACGGCGACGGCGGAGGTCCTGACCGGCGCCTGCGAGTAGGAGGACCCTCTGCCCCCCACGGCTCGCAGGCCCGCCACGGGCCCTGCAGGGGAGTTCAGCGGGCCCAGGCGGCCAGTGCGGCGCTGACCTCGTCGGGGGACTCCTCGTGCGGGAAGTGGCCGATGCCGGCCAGCTCGCGCCACTCGTAGGCGCCGGCGACGTAGCGGCCGGAGCCGCGCGCCGACGAGGGCAGCACGCAGGCGTCGAGGCCGCCGTGCAACTGCAGCGTCGGGGCGGTCACCGGTGCGGCCATCCGGCGGGCGTAGCGCAGCCCGTCCGGGCGCAGCTGCGAGCGGCCGGCCCAGCGGAAGTACTCCATGGAGCCGTAGGCGGCCTGCGGGATGCGCGCCGCGGACCGGTAGCGGGCGACCGCCTCGGCGAAGTCGGCGGTCGAGGTCCACACCGGGCCGGCCCAGCGGCGCATCAGCTCGGCCACCGGGTCGTCGTCGGCGCGGGTCAGGCGCCGCTCGGGCAGCCGCGGCAGCTGGAACCCCAGGACGTGCCGCAGCGCCCGCCGCTGGGCGCGGTCCCGCAACGCCGCACGCAGCATCCGCGGGTGCGCCATGGAGAGCACGGCCAGCCGGCGGACGCTGCGCGGGTGCAGGGCCGCCACCGTCCAGGCCACCAGACCGCCCCAGTCGTGCCCGACGACGACGGCGTCCCGCTCCCCGAGGGCCCGCACCAGCGCGGCGACGTCCGCGGCCGCGGTCGGCAGGTCGTAGCCACGGGGCGGCTTGTCACTGCCGCCGTACCCGCGCAGGTCCGGGGCGACGGCGCGGAAGCCGGCCGCGGCCAGCGCGGGCAGCTGGGCGCGCCAGGCCCACCAGAACTCCGGGAAGCCGTGCAGCAGCAGCACCAGTGGACCCTCGCCGGCCTCGGCCACGTGCAGCCGGACACCGTTGGCCGACAGGTCGCGGTGCGTCCAGGGGCCGGGCAGCAGGACGCTGGTGGCGTCGGGCGGCTCCTCCTCGGGGGCACTCACCGATCCGCGCGCGGTGCCCTGGTCAGACGGTGTAGTTGTCGTTGCCGCGCAGCTGCACGCGCCCGTTGCTGACCGTCGGGACCTCGCGGCGACGCTCGCCGGGGGCCTCCCGGTGCACCACCCCGGGCAGCTCGCGCAGCGTCTCGATCGTGCGCTCGGGCTTCTCGATCTTCTTGATCTGGCTGCGGCCCACCAGGGCGGCGATCGCGGCCAGCAGCACGATGAAGGCCCAGACGATCAGGTAGGAGATCCACCGCTGCAGGCCGAGCCAGGTGATGAACTCGGCGATGGTGACGAACAGGAAGATCCCGGAGAAGGCGAGCAGGACGCCCGCGGCGCCGAACGCGCCGGCGCCGATGCCGGCCTTCTTCGCCGACGTCCCGACCTCGGCCTTGGCCAGCTCGATCTCGCTGCGGATCAGCGTCGACACGTCGGCCATGGCGCTCTGCACGAGCACGCCGATGGAGGGCTCCTCCGCGCCGGCGATCCGGCCCTGGGACGGGGTCGACGATGCGCTGTGGGCCACGGGGGCACCTCCTGAGGTCGGTGGCGACTCTGGGGCCGCCCGGCGGGCGGTCCACCTGGAGGAATGGTGCCCCATGATCACCGGGCGCGCGTCCCGGTGTCCCCCGACCGGAGTGCGGGAGCGCAGGAACCCTGCGCTCCCGCACTCCGCTCAGTCGTCGGAGGACGACGCCGGCAGCTTGTCCTTGATCAGGTTCATCACCGACGAGTCGGTCAGCGTGGTGACGTCGCCCAGCTCGCGGTTCTCGGCGACGTCGCGCAGCAGCCGACGCATGATCTTGCCCGACCGGGTCTTGGGCAGCTCCTGCACGACCATGATCTGGCGCGGCTTGGCGATCGGGCCGATGTCCTTGGCCACGTGCTGGCGCAGCGTCTGGACCAGGTCGTCGCCGGAGTCCTCGGCGCTGCCGCGCAGGATGACGAACGCGACGATGCCCTGCCCGGTCGTCGGGTCGCTGGCCCCCACGACCGCGGCCTCGGCGACCGCCGGGTGGGCCACCAGGGAGGACTCCACCTCGGTGGTGGAGATCCGGTGCCCGGACACGTTCATGACGTCGTCCACCCGGCCCAGCAGCCAGATGTCCCCGTCGGCGTCCTTCTTGGCGCCGTCCCCGGCGAAGTACACGTCCTTGCCGAACCGCGACCAGTAGGTGTCGACGTAGCGGTCGTCGTCGCCCCAGATGGTGCGCAGCATCGCCGGCCACGGCTCGGTGAGCACCAGCAGCCCGGTGGTGTCGTCGCCGAGCTCGTTGCCCTCGTCGTCGACGACCTTGGCCGAGATGCCGGGGAACGGCGTCTGCGCCGAGCCGGGCTTGAGGTTGGTGACGCCCGGCAGCGGGGTGATCATGTGCGCCCCGGTCTCGGTCTGCCACCAGGTGTCCATGATCGGGCAGCGGCCGCCGCCGATGTTCGCGTGGTACCAGAGCCAGGCCTCGGGGTTGATCGGCTCACCGACCGAGCCGAGGATGCGCAGGCTGGTCAGGTCGAAGCCGGCGGGGATGTCCTCGCCCCACTTCATGAACGTCCGGATGACCGTCGGCGCGGTGTAGAGGATGGTCACCCGGTACTTCTCGATCAGCTCGAACCAGCGGCCGCGGTGCGGGGTCTCCGGCGTCCCCTCGTACATGACGCTCGTCGCCCGGTTGGCCAGCGGCCCGTAGACGATGTAGCTGTGGCCGGTGACCCAGCCGACGTCGGCGGCGGTCCAGTAGACGTCGGTGTCGGGCTTGAGGTCGAAGGTGGCCCAGTGGGTGTAGGCGACCTGGGTGAGGTAGCCGCCGCTGGTGTGCAGGATGCCCTTGGGCTTCGCCGTCGTCCCCGACGTGTACATGATGTAGAGCGGGTGCTCGGCGTCGAACGCCTCGGGCGTGTGCTCGGTCGACTGCCGGTCGACGACGTCGTGCCACCACAGGTCGCGGCCCTCGGTCCACTCGACGTCCTGCTCGGTGCGCTTGACCACGACGACGTTGCGCACGTCGCCGCCGCGGCCGACGGCGTCGTCCACCGCCGGCTTGAGCGCGCTGGGTGCACCGCGTCGATAGCCGCCGTCGGCGGTGATCACCAGGACGGCGCCGGAGTCGTCGAGCCGGCTGGCGAGGGCGTCGGCGGAGAAGCCGCCGAAGACCACCATGTGCACCGCGCCGATGCGGGCGCAGGCCAGCATGGCGATGACCGTCTCCGGGATCATCGGCATGTAGATGGCGACCCGGTCGCCGGCCTGGACGCCCAGCTCGAGCAGCGCGTTGGCGGCCTTGCAGACCTCGTCCTTCAGCTGGGCGTAGGTGATGGTCCGCGTGTCGCCGGGCTCGCCCTCCCAGTGGTAGGCGACCTGGTCGCCGTGGCCGTCCTCGACGTGCCGGTCGACGCAGTTGTAGGCGACGTTGAGCCGGCCGCCGACGAACCACTTGGCGAAGGGTGGGTTGCTCCAGTCGAGGACGTCGTCCCACTGCTGTGCCCAGGTCAGCCGCCCGGCCTGCTTCGCCCAGAACGCCAGCCGGTCGCGCGACGCCTCCTCGTAGACGTCGGGACCCACGTTGGCCTGCGCGGCCAGCTCGTCGGCCACCGGGAACCGGCGGCCCTCCACCTCGGTCGTCTCGCTCACGACTACCTCCTGCGTGTCCGACGCCGCGACGGCGCGACGTGCTCCCCGCCACACCGTATGGTCCGGGGCCGCCTCGCGTCTGCCCCGTGCACCGTCGCCGCGGCAGTCCCGCGCGGAGTCGGGCGCGGCGCGCCGGAGAGACTGGCCGTGTGACGGCGTCGGTGCAGGCCGAGGTGGCCGCGCGGGTGCCCGGGGCGGCCGCGCTGGGCCTGGTGGCGCCCCCGGCGGCGCGGGCCCTCCCCGCCGTCCTGCTCGCCGACGCGGACTGGACCGCCGGACGGATCGCGGCCCTGGCGGAGCGGTACCGCAGCGACGACCGGCGGGTGCTGGCCACCGTCTGGTGGTACTCGGCCTCGACGGTGCTGCTCACCCCCGCCCTGGCCGGGCTGGTGACCGGGCGGCCGCTGTCGGCCCGGCTGGCCGACACCACGCTGTACGCCCTGGCCGGGGGGACGCTGGTCGCCGCGACGTCGGCGGCCCCCGGCGGCGACCTGGCCGGCGAGCTGCGGGAGTCGCTCGCGGCCGTCGTGACGGCGGTGGCCGCGGCCGGCGGGGGGCGCCCGCGGCCGCTGTGGGCGATCGCGGCGGACTCGCTCGCCGGCCGCCTGCTGGAGCTGGGGCGGGCGCTCGGCGACGTCCCCCGCGCGACCGCCCTGGCCGCGCCACTGGCCGCGGGGATCGGCCCGCCGCTGCCGGTGCCCGGCTACGTCGACGTCACCGGCGTCCGCTTCGTGCGGCGGGTGTCCTGCTGCCTGCTGTACCGCCTGCCCGGCGAGCCGCTGTGCACGTCCTGCCCGCGCCGGCCCGCCGAGCAGCGGCGCGTGCTCCTGGAGGACGCCGCCGAACGGGTGCGCCAGCGCTAGCCCAGGCGCCGCTCGATCGCCTGCCGCAGGTCGTCGACCCCCTCACCGGTCACCGCCGAGACCGCGACGGCGTCGGGATAGGCCGCCCGCAGCGCGGCGACCCATCCCGGCGGGGCGATGTCGACCTTGTTGAGCGCGAGCAGCTCGGCCTTGTCGCGGGCGCCGATCTCGTAGAGCACGCCGCGGACCGTCGTCACCTGGGCCATCGCGTCGGGGGCGGCGGCGTCCACGACGTGCAGCACCAGGTCGGCCTCCGTGACCTCCTCCAGGGTGGAGCGGAACGCGTCGACCAGCTGGTGCGGCAGGTGGCGGACGAAGCCGACGGTGTCGCTGAGGGTGTACTCCCGGCCCGACGGCGTGCGGGCCTGGCGGACGGTCGGGTCCAGCGTGGCGAACAGCGCGTCCTGCACCAGGACGTCGGCGCCGGCCAGCCGGTTCATCAGCGCCGACTTCCCGGCGTTGGTGTACCCGGTCAGGGCCACCGAGGGCACCCGGTTGTGCCGGCGTCGCTGGCGGGTCCGTTCCCGCCGCCGGGCGGTGTCCTGCACCTGGCGGCGCAGCTGGGTGATCCGCCGCCGCAGGTGGCGGCGCTGCCGCTCCAGCCGCATCTCACCCGGCCCGCGGACGCCGGTGCCCGCGCCGCCGGCCGTCCGCCCGCCACCGATGCGGGACAGCTCCGTGCCGTGCCCGGTCAGCCGCGGGAGCCGGTAGGCGAGCTGGGCGAGCTCGACCTGCGCCTTGCCCTCGCTGCTGCGGGCGTGCTGGGCGAAGATGTCGAGGATCAGGGCGGTCCGGTCGACCACCCGCGCGCCCAGGCGGTCCTCCAGGTTGCGCACCTGCGCGGGGGAGAGGTCGCCGTCGGCGATCACCAGGGCGGCGTTGCGCTGCCGCACCAGGTCGGCCAGCTCGGTGACCTTGCCCGAGCCCAGGTAGGTCGCCGGGTCGGGCCGGTCGCGGGCCTGCACCAGCCGGCCGACGACGTCCACGCCGTCGGTCTCGGCCAGCCGCTCCAGCTCGTCGAGGGGGTCGGCCGCCCCGTCGTCCCCCGCCCGCACGCCGAGCAGCACCGCGCGGGCGCCGTCCCCGTCCCCGACTCCGCCGTCGGCCTGCTCGGCCTCCGCGCCGAGCAGCCACGTCCCTGGCATGTGTCCGCCTCCCCGAGCCCGGGCCGCACCGCCCGGTCCGCGGCCGGAGGGACGGGCCGTGCTGGCCCGCTCCGGCACCGTCAGCGTTCCCCCGGGCCGGCGGTCCTGCCACCGGAGTGCGACGGCGCGGGACCCGTGCGCCGTCGCGACCGGCTCACGGCAGGAACAGCATGGTGTCGCCGTACTCGTGCCAGAGGTAGCTGCCCGCGGCGGCGTGGGCGTAGGCCCGCTCGACGAGGGCCCGCCCGGCGACCGCCTGGAGCAGCAGCAGGTGGCTCGCGTCCGGTGCGTGCAGTCCGGTGACCAGGCCGGTGACCGCTCGGGCGGGGCGGTCGGGGCCGAGGACGAGGTCGGTCCAGCCGGCGGCGGGGCGCGTGACGCCGTCCTCCCCGGTCGCGGTCTCCAGGGCCCGGGTGACGGTCGTGCCGACGGCGACCACCCGCCGTCCGGCCTGCCGGGTGGCGTTGACCAGCCGCGCGGTGACCTCCGGGACGCCGAAGCGCTCCGGTGACGGCGGCTCGTGCAGCTCGGGGCTGGAGACCCCGGCGTGCAGCACGATCGGGACGACGGGCACCCCTCGGGCCATCAACCGCACGAGCAGCCGCTCGGTGAACGGCCGGCCGGCGCTGGCGTTCTCCGCGCTGCCCGGCTCGGTCGCGTAGACGTTCTGCGCGTCGGCGAGGGTCAGCGCGCCGCGGACGTAGCCGTAGCGGATCGGCTGCCCGTGTGCCGGCAGGTACGCGACCCGGTCGACGTGCGGCTCGGGCCGGGCCCGCCACAGCCGCGAGGGCCGGCCCGGGTCCGGGAACGCCGCCAGCAGCCGCAGCCGCACCCCGCCGGGGAGGTGCAGCTCGCTGCCCGGCTCCACGCCGCGGTCGGGTCCGTCGCCGCCCGGACGCCGCACCTCGACCACCCAGTCGCCGTCGTCGAGTTCCGTCGACACGTGCAGCGGGACGGTCGTGCCGTCGGCGCGGCGGACGTCGAGCCGGGCGGGCAGCGTCGCCGAGGTGTTGACCACGACGAGGTCGCCGGGCTCGAGGTGCTCGGGGAGGTCGCGGAAGACGGCGTCGCGCAGCTCGCCGGGCCGGGCGACCAGCAGCCGGACGCCGTCGCGGGTCAGGCCGCGGTGCTCGGGCGGCGCCGTGGCCTCGGCGCCCATGACCACGGTGCTCACCGGCCCGCCTCCGCCGTCGCGGCGAGCTCGGCGGCCCGGTACCGGCCGCTGGGCACGTCCCCGTCCACCAGCCGCAGCAGCGCCGGGACGACCGACTCCGGGGCCGGCAGCCCGGTCGCGTCGGGGTCGGCGGCGCGGTGCATGTCCGTGGCCATGTCGCCGGGGTCGACGGCGTGGACGCGCAGTGCGGGGTGCTCGACGGCGAGGACGGCGGTGAGCTGGTCCAGCGCCGCCTTGCTCGCGCCGTACCCGCCCCAGCCCTCGTAGGCCTCGACCGCGGCGTCGCTGCTCACGTGCAGCACCGTGCCGCCGGCCCGCTCGAGCGCCGGCAGCACCGCCTGCAGCAGCGCCAGGGGGGCGACGGTGTTGACCGCCAGCACCCGCTCGAGGGCGGCCGCGGGCAGGTCGGCGAGGCGGGGGAGCGGGGTCGGGCCCAGCTCGCTGGCGTTGTTGACCAGGAGGTCCAGGCGGTCGGGCACGGCCGCGGCGAGGGCGGCCCGGTGGGCGGGGTCGGCGACGTCGCCGGGGACCGCCGTGACCAGGTCGGGACGCGGCAGCGCGGCGACCGCCGCGGCCAGGCGGTCGGGGTCGCGGCCGTCGACGACGAGCCGCCAGCCGCGGCGGGCGAGGGCCTGGGTGAGGGCGGCGCCGAGGCCGCGGGACGCTCCGGTGACCAGTGCTGTGCGAGTCATGGGGCCACGGTGGATCTTCAACCGCACTTGAGGTCAATACTTGGAGTCGACTTGAGCAAGGGAGGTCGTCGTGGCCGAGGAGCTGACCATCGGGCAGGTGGCCGAGCGGGCCGGGATCGCCGCGTCGGCGCTGCGGTACTACGAGGCGCAGGGGCTGGTCTCGGCGTCCCGGACCGCCGGTGGTGCGCGCCGCTTCCCGCGCAGCGTGCTGCGCCGGCTGGCGTTCATCCGGGCCGCGCAGAACGTGGGGCTGACCCTGCCGGAGATCCGGACGGCGCTGTCGGCGCTGCCGGAGGGACGGACGCCGTCCGCGCGGGACTGGGCCCGGCTGTCGCAGGGCTGGCGGGACCGGCTCGACGAGCAGATCGCGGCGCTGGTGCAGCTGCGCGACGGGCTGTCCTCGTGCATCGGCTGCGGCTGCCTGTCCCTGACGCGGTGCGCGCTGTCCAACCCCGGGGACGTCGCGGCGGGCGAGGGGCCCGGGGCGCGCTGGCTCTCGCCGGCGCTGCGGCGCGTCCCGCCGACGTCCAACGCGGGATGACCAGCGGGTCCGACGCGGGGTGAGGGCGGTCGATCTCGCCTCGGGGCCGGGTGCGGGAGATGATCGACCGACCGGCGCCGGCAGGGGGAGGGGTCCATGACGGTCATGCCCGCCGCGTTCTTCGGCCACGGCAACCCGATGAACGCCCTGGAGAAGAACCGCTACACCGAGGCCTGGCGGGCGTTCGGGGAGTCGGTGCCCCGGCCGCGGGCGATCCTCGTCGTCTCGGCGCACTGGTACGTGCACGCCACGGCCGTGACGGCGATGCCGCGGCCGCGCACCATCCACGACTTCTTCGGCTTCCCCCGCGAGTTGTTCGAGGTCAGCTACGACGCGCCGGGCCTGCCGGAGCTCCACCAGGAGGTCGCCGACGTCGTGCACCCGACCTGGGTGGGCGCGGACCTGGACAGCTGGGGGATCGACCACGGCACCTGGTCGGTGCTGCGGCACGCCTTCCCCGGCGCCGACATCCCGGTCGTGCAGCTGTCGATCAACGCGCTCAAGCCGTTCGACTACCACCTGCAGCTCGGCGCCTCGCTGGCACCGCTGCGGGAGGACGGCGTCCTGGTGATCGGCAGCGGGAACGTCGTCCACAACCTCGGCGGGGTCAGCCGCGCGATGCCCGACGGTGGCTTCGACTGGGCGCGCCGGTTCGACGAGCAGGCGCAGGAGTTCATGCAGCTGGAGCCGACCGAGGTCCTCCGCCTCGACGGGCACCGCGACTACGACCTCGCCGTCCCGACACCGGACCACTTCCTGCCGCTGCTGTACATCGCCGGGATGGCGGGGGCGACCGGGACCACCGCCGACGTCCTGGTCGACGGCTACGCCTACGGCTCGCTGTCGATGACGGCCTACACCGTCGGCATGACCCCGCCCTCGGCGGACGGGGGTGGGTTCGCCGCGCCGCTGCCCGACGACCCGCCGCCGGACGGCGCCAACATCTAGAGGCTGACCGCGACGGTGGCGGCCAGCTCCCGGCAGGCCTCGAGGTCGGCCGGGCCGGGCGCGCCGGTGAGGCCCAGCGGTGCAGCGACCAGCTTCCAGCGCAGCGCGCCGGCGATCCGTTGGACGCTGGCCAGCGCACCTGCGGTGTCGTCGTTGCCGTGCACGTAGACGCCGAAGGGCAGCCCGACCGTGGCGTCCAGGCACGGGTAGTACACGGTGTCGAAGAAGTGCTTGAGCGCGCCGGACATGTAGCCGATGTTGGCCGGGGTCCCGAGCAGCACGCCGTCGGCGGCGAGCAGGTCCGCCGGTCCGGCCGACAGCGCCGGGCGGACGGCGAGCTCGACCTCCTCCACCAGGGCGGCACCCTCCCGCACCGCCTCGAGCACCGCCTGCATCGCGGGGGAGGGGGTGTGGTGGACGACGAGCAGGCGGGGCACCCCGGCATCCTCCCGGAGCCGCTCAGCCGGCGGCGGCCGGGCGGTTCCCGTCGGCGGGCCCGGCGAGGTCGCTGATCCGCGGGAACGGCCTCGTGGAGAAGACGACCTCGACCGGGACGCCGAAGAACTCCGCGATGCGCAGCGCCAGGTGCAGGCTGGGGTTGTACTCGCCGCGCTCCAGGTAGCCGATGGTCTGGTAGTGGACGCCCAGGGCGTCGGCCAGCTCCCGCCGGGTGACGCCCTGCTCGGCGCGGAGCAGGGCGATGCGGTTGTAGACGGCGTCCCCCGTGCGCTCCGAACTCACCGGACCCACTGCAGCGCCGCATCGCGGGCCGCCGCCACCTGCGAGCCGGACTGCCGCCGCGCCATGCGCCGCAGCACCACCGGGGTCACCAGCAGCCCGGCGACCGCCCAGGCGGCGAGCACGAGGACGACCTGCCCGGTCCGCCACGAGCCGCCCAGCTCGACCGCGGCCGCCGAGTCGGGCAGGAACGCCGAGCGCATGCCCAGGCCGATCCAGTAGGTGGGGAACACCTGCGCGACGGTCTGCACCCACCCCCACAGCGCCTGCACGGGGAAGAAGATCCCGGAGACCACCGTCACGACCGTGACCGGCAGCATCCCCCACGTGCCGACCTTCTGCGTGCCGGGCACCACCGCGCCCAGGACCATCCCCAGCGGCAGGGTGGCCAGCAGGCCCAGGGACAGCACCCACGCGACGGTGAGCCAGCCGCCGGCGCCCCGCGGCATGACGCCGTCGAAGAGCAGGGCGCCGGGCACGAGGATCACCAGCAGCATCGGGAACAGGCTCAGCGAGTGGTAGACCACCTGGCCGGTGACGTAGCCCTCCATGCCGTGCGGCAGCGCCTTGTGCCGCAGCAGCGTGCCGTCCTCGCGCTCCATCGCCAGCGCGAACGCCGGGCCGATGACCACGCCGAAGGCCGCCAGCGCGGCGAGGATGCTCGGCAGTGCGACCGACGGGTAGAGCAGGCTGGTGCCCTCGACCTCGGTGTCGCGGTTGAACCACAGGAAGACCAGCGTGCCCACGCCCATGAACAGGTAGAAGCCCTGGTCCTGCGCGCTGCGCACGCTGAGCAGGAACTCCGTCCAGCCCCGCCGCAGGCCGAGCCGGACCGCGTACGCGGCGCCGACCCGCCCGCCGCCCTCGACGCTCCGGGTCACCGGGTCACCTCCGCCAGCTCGGCCCGGCTGCCGGACTCGTGCCGGGCGACCATCTCGATGTAGGTGTCCTCCAGGCTGGCCCGGTGCACCTCGAGGTCGGCGATCTCGTCGCCGTACTGCTCGAACAGTCGCCGGACGAAGGCCGTGGAGTCCTCGGTGGCGTGCACGAACCGCTCGCCGCCGCGGGTCCAGCGCACCTCGCTGGTGCCGGCGACCTGCCGGGTCAGGGCCTCGGCGCTGCCGTCGGCGACGATCCGGCCGTCGGCGAGGATGAGGATCCGGTCGGCCAGCCGCTCGGCCTCGCCGAGGTCGTGCGTGGTGAGCAGGATGCTCGTGCCCTCCAGGTCGGAGAGCCGGTGCACCAGGTCGTGGAAGTCCCGGCGGGCCTGCGGGTCGAAACCGGCGGTCGGCTCGTCGAGGAACAGCAGCTCGGGGCGGCCGATGATGCCGACCGCGACGTCCAGCCGGCGCCGGCGGCCTCCGGAGAGGGTGGAGATCCGGCGGTCGGCGTCCGCGGTGAGACCGACGGTCTCCAGCAGCCAGTCGACGTCATAGGGGCGGGGCCGCTCCGGGGTGGCGTAGGGCCGGTAGTAGCCGCCCAGCTGGGTGAGCAGCCGGCGCGGCGTCCAGCGGGCGTGGTCGCGCCAGGACTGCAGGACGACGCCGACGCGGGCCCGCCACGCGTCGTCGGCGGAGGCCGGGTCCACGCCGAGCACCTCGACCTGGCCGGCCGAGCGCAGCCGGAAGCCCTCCAGCACCTCGATCGTGGTCGTCTTGCCGGCGCCGTTGGGTCCCAGGAGGCAGACCACCTCGCCGGCGTGCACGTCGAAGTCGACGCCGGTGAGGACCTCGTGCTGGCCGTACCTCATCCGCAGGCCGCGGACCCGGACGGCGGGCCGGTCGTGCGCGTCCCCACTCATGCGCCACTCCCTCGGGGCTCGTCGGTGGGGGGATAGTAGGTCTACTACATTGGCAGTACAACTGCTTACATGGCGGCATGGGGTTGCTGCAGAGCGTGGTGCGGTCGGAGGCCGGCATCGCCCGGGCGCTCGCCGACGGGGTGCGCGGTCGCGACGACGTCCGGCCGGGGGAGGTGGCGCTTCCCTACGCCGGCCGCTTCGGCCTCGTGGTGGGCGTGCTGTGCGCGCTGGGCGTGCTCGAGACCCTGGTGGTCCACGTGCTGCTGCCGTGGGAGGTCGCGCGGTGGGTTCTGCTGGCGGTGTCGGTCTACGCGCTGATGTGGATGGTCGGCTTCAGCCTCTCGCTGCGCCAGCACCCGCACGTCGTCCGGGACGGCGAGCTGGTGGTGCGGTTCGGCCACTTCCGGTCGGTGGTCGTGCCGCTGGCCGGGCTGGCCGCGGTGCGGCGCAGCGTCGAGACGGGGCACCGGCGCACCGTCGTCCGCGAGGGCGACCGGCTGGTCGTCTCGGTCATGGGCGACACGAACGTCGAGGTGCGCTGCGAACCGCCGGTACAGGTCCCGGGTCAGGACGGGCCGGTGGCCCGCGTGGCCCTGTACGCCGACGACCCGGCCGCGGCCGTCCGGGAGCTGCGGGCCCGCGCGGTCAGCGGGGCCGGCTGACCGCCCGCGGGCGTTCCCGCCGGGTCGCGGGCACCCGGCCGACTGGGCCCGTCCGGCGTTCCCGCGGGACCGCCGCGACCCGGCCGCTGAGCCGGTCCGGTGCTCCCGCGGGAACACCATGACCCGGCATGACTCCCCGCCGCGCAGTCTGTGGAGACGTCGCGGGTCGCTGACCTGCGGAACTGTCGCCCCCGCGACCTACTCTCCGAACACTCGTTCGATCGAGGAGGGGTCGCGGTGCAGGAAGCGGAGCTGTCGCTCGAGGAGCTCGCACGGCGCATCACCAGCGGTGCGGTGCGGCTGGCCGCGGCCACCGCGGCGTGGCTGACACTCGTCGCGGAGTTCGACCGCCGCGAGGGGTGGGGCGCGATCGGCATCCGCTCGTGTGCCCACTGGCTGGCCTGGCAGTGCGGCCTGTCGCCCGGTGCGGCCCGCGAGCACGTCCGGGTGGCCCGCGCGCTGACCGCGCTGCCGGCGACCGCAGATGCCTTCGCCGCCGGACGGCTGTCCTACGCCAAGGTCCGGGCGCTCACCCGGGTCGCCGAGCCGGACACGGAGCCGGCGTTGCTGGAACTGGCGCACGAGCTCACCGCCTCGCAGCTGGAGCGGGTGGTCCGCGAGTGGCGCAGGTCCGACGCCGTCGACGCCGGCACCGTCGCCGTCAAGCGCCGCTTCGACCACTGGTGGGACGACGACGGGATGCTGCACGTCCGGATGTGCCTGGACGCCGAGGAGGGCGCGGCCTTCCTGGCGGGTGTCGACTCCCTGGCCGAGCGCACCGCCCGCCGGGAGCGGGCCGCATCCAAGCGGGACGCTGCTGCCGCGCGGACCGACCAGGGCGTCGCCGCGGGCGACGGGGGCCTCGCCGAGGGCGATGGGGGCTTCGCCGAGGGCGATGGGGGCTTCGCCGAGGGCGACGGGGGCCGGGCGGAGGACGACGAGGTGGCGCTGGCCCGGGAGCGGACCACGGAGCGGCGCTGTGCGGCGGTCGCACGACTGGCCGCCGCGGCCGCCGACGCCGACCGGCGGCCGGGCGATCCCCCGCGCCGCGAGGTGGTGGTCCACGCCGACGCCGCAGTCATCGCCGCCGACGCCGCGGCCGGCCGCGCCCATCTCGAGGGCGGTCCGGCGCTCCACCCCGCTCACGTCCGGCGGATGCTGTGCGAGGCGACCGTCGTGACGATGCTGGAGCGCGGCCGCGAGCCGCTGGCCGTCGGCCGCACGAAGCGCTTCGCCACCCGTGCCCAGCGCCGGGCCCTGCACCGCCGCGACGGTGGCTGCGCCCGCCCCGGCTGCGCCGAGACCCGCATCGAGCGGCTGCACGCGCACCACATGCGGCACTGGCTGTTCGGTGGGGCGACCGACGTCGCCAACATGGTGCTGCTCTGCGACACCGACCACGGCCTGGCCCACGACCTGGACCTGGTCATGACCCGCCGCGACGGAGAGCTCGTCGTCACGTCGCCTGACGGCCGCCGCGTCTGGGGCCCGGCCGACGCCGCCTTCCGCGGGGGACTGCCGGCTCCGGGTGCCCCCACCACGGCCGTCGCGGACGACTGCTCCGCCGGGGTCTCTCCGATCGACTCCGTGGCGGACCGCCGACCCGCCACCGCAGCGCGACCGGAGGCGCAGGACCGGCTCACCGGTCTGGAACGGCTCGCGGGTCAGGACCGGCTCGCGGGTCAGGACCGGCCGGCGGGCGTCGGTGCGGTAGCCGACATCACGCGACTGCTCTTCCCCGACCGGGCACCCGACCTGCCCGACGCCCTGCCGGTCAACGGTGAGCCGATGGACCTCGCCTACGTGGTCGGCGTCCTGCTGGGCAACCGTGACCTCGAACGACGGCTCGCCGCCGAGAACGCCGGACGGCTCGCCGCCGTGGCCTGACGGAGGACCCCGTCCTCCGCAGGCCCGGGGCGAGCTCCCGCCGGGGTCGGAGGACGTCTCCGCGGGAACGCCCGCGGGCTCCCCGGGAGAACGCCAGCGGGCCGTCAGCGAGGGGCGCCGGCCGTCAGCGGGGGGCGCCGAGTTCCGCGGCGAGCCGCACCACCTCGCCGACGACCCAGACGGCGGGCGGCCGGATGCCCTCCTCGGCCAGCGTCCTGCCCAGGCCGGCGAGGGTGGTGCGCACCGTGCGCTGGGTGGGCGTCGAGCCGTCGGCGACGACGGCGACCGGGGTCTCCGGGTCGCGGCCGTGCTCGACGAGGGCCGCGGCGATCGCCGGGGCGGTGTCCACGCCCATGAGGACGACGAGGGTGCCGCGCAGCCGCCCGAGCGCGGCCCAGTCCACCAGCGACTGCGGGTGCCCGGGCGGCACGTGCCCGGAGACGACGGCGAACTCGTGGGTGAGTCCACGGTGGGTGACCGGGATGCCGGCCAGCCCGGGGACGCCGATCGCGCTGGTCACCCCGGGGACCACCTCGACCGGGACGCCGGCCGCCGCGCAGGCCGCCAACTCCTCCATCCCGCGGCCGAAGACGAACGGGTCGCCGCCCTTGAGCCGCACCACCCGCTTCCCGGTCCTGGCGTGCTCGACCAGCAGCGCGTTGATCTGCTCCTGGGCCATGTACCGGCCGCGAGGCAGTTTCGAGGCGTCGATGACCTCGACGTCGGGCGGCAGGGAAGCGAGCAGTGACTGCGGCGCGAGGTGGTCGGCCACGACGACGTCGGCCTGCGACACCGCCTGCTGGCCGCGCACGGTGATCAACCCCGGGTCGCCGGGGCCGCCGCCGACGAGGACGACGGTCCCCGGCCGGCCCTCGGGCATGGCGCGGGCCGCCCGGTCGCGGATGCTGCCGTCGGTCAGCCCGGCGACGACCGCGTCCCGGACGGCGACGGCCCGCTGGGGGTCCCCGCCGCCGTGGACGCCCACGACGAGGTCCCCCTGCCGGCCGACGGCGGGGGTCCAGACGCTGGACGCGGACCGGTCGTCGGCGCGGGCGCAGAAGACCCGGGCCCGCTCGGCCTCCTCGGCGACCGTGGCGTTGACCGCGGGGTCGTCGGTGGCGGCGACCGCGTACCAGGCGCCGTCGAGGTCGCCGGGCCGGTAGGAACGGCGCACCCAGGTGACCGCCCCCGGACCCACCAGCGCCTCCAGGGCCGGGGTGACCTCCGGGCTGACCACGGTCACCCGTGCCCGGGCCTCCAGCAGGCCGGCCACGCGGCGGTGGGCGACCTGGCCGCCGCCCACGACCACGACCCGGCGGTCGAGCAGCCGCAGGCCCACGGGGTAGACCACCCCGGAGGCCGGGTCGACGGGGGTGGCGTTCACGGTCGCTCCTCGCCGGCGCCCGTCGCGGGCGGGAACGGCGTCGCCGCGGTCGTGCGGGAGCTCGCGAACTGGCTCACCGGGCCTTCTCCGTCACGCCGGCGGAGTCGAACGTGGCCACGTCGCGCAACGCCCGCGCGGCGCTGGCCACCAGCGGCAGCGCCAGCAGGGCGCCGGTGCCCTCGCCGAGGCGCAGGTCGAGCCCGAGCAGCGGCCGCAGACGCAACGCGCGCAGGGCGATCGCGTGCCCGGGCTCGGCCGACGCGTGCCCGGCCAGCGCGTGCTCCAGCGCGGTCGGGCACAGCGCGGCGGCCACCAGCGCGGCGGAGCCCGCGATCACGCCGTCCAGCAGCACCGGCACGCGGGCGGCCGCGGCGCCGAGGACGAACCCGGCCAGCGCGGCGTGCTCCAGGCCACCCACCTCGGCGAGGACGGCCAGCGCCGCCTCGGGCGTCGTCGGCCGGACCGGCACGCGGCCGACCGCGCGGGAGACGACCGCGACCTTGCGGGCCAGCGTCGGGTCGTCGACGCCGGTGCCCCGGCCGGTCGCCTCCGCGGGGGTCGCGCCGGTGAACGCACAGACCAGCGCGGCCGACGCGGTCGTGTTGGTGATGCCCATGTCGCCGGTGACCAGGCAGCCGTGGTCGGCGGCGAGGTCGGTGGCGACCTCGATCCCGACCTCGACGGCCCGCCGGGCCTCGTCGGAGGTCATGGCCGGGCCGACGGCGAGGTCGGCGGTGCCGGGCCGCACCTTGCGGGGGAGCAGCGCCGGGCTGGGCTCGACCGCGTAGCCGGTGGCGACCCCGACGTCCACGACCACCACGTCCGCGCCGAGCTGGGCGGCGAACGCGTTCACCACCGCACCCCCGTGGGCGAGGTTGACCACCATCTGCGCGGTGACCTCCTGCGGCCAGGGCGTCACCCCCTGGGCGTGCACGCCGTGGTCGCCGGCGAAGACCGCGACCGCAGCCGGGGTGGGCAGCGGCGCCGGGCACGCGCCGGTGGTGCCGGCCAGCTGCGCCGCGACGTCCTCGAGCACGCCCAGGGAGCCCGGCGGCTTGGTCATCCGGTCCAGCCGGTCGCGGGCGGCGCGCTCGGCCGCGGCGTCGCGCGGCGCGATCGCGGCGATCGTGTCGCCCAGCAGGGTGCCCGCGAACGGGGCCGGGTCGGTGCTCAGGGGATCTCCTCGGGCAGGCGGGGCGCGGCCCGCGGCGTCGGTGGCGCGGGAGGGATCGCCTCCAGGATCGCAGCCAGCTCGGCGGCGAACGCACGCGAGGTGGCCGGAGCGCGGACGGCGACGCGCAGGTGGTCGCCGTCCAGGCCGGGGAAGGTGTCGCCCCGGCGCACCGCCCAGCCCCGCGCGCGCAGCTCCGTCCGGACGCGCTCGCCGTCGGGGACCCGCAGCAGCACGAAAGACGACCGGGGCCGCCCGAGCACCTCCACCCCCGGCGGCAGGGCGTGCAGCAGCACCTCGCGGTGGTCGATGAGGTGGTGGGCCGCCGCGACGGCCTCGGCGCGCGCCTCCGGGCCGGTGCACGCGACGAGCGCGGCCAGGGCCGGGGTGCCCAGCGGCCAGGGCGGCTGGGCGGCGGCGAGGGTCGCCACCAGGTCGGCCGGGCCCAGGCAGTAGCCCACCCGGAGCCCGGCCAGGCCCCAGGTCTTGGTCAGGCTGCGGACCACGAGCAGCCCCGGCAGGTCGCGGCGGCCGGCCAGCGACTCGGGCTCGCCGGGCACGGTGTCGGCGAACGCCTCGTCGACCACGAGCACCCGACCGGGCCGGGCCAGCGCGGCGACGTCCTCCGCGGCGTGCAGCACCGACGTCGGGTTGGTCGGGTTGCCGAGCACGACCAGGTCGGCCTCGTCGGGCACGGCAGCCGGGTCCAGCCGGTACCCCGGCGCCGCCAGCAGGTGCCGCTGGACCGGGTGCCCCGCGGCGCGCAGCGCGGCCTCCGGCGCGGTGAACGACGGGTGGACGACGACCGCCCGGCGTGGCCGCAGCGCGCGGGCGACCAGCGTGAACGCCTCGGCCGCACCCGCGGTGAGCAGCACCTCCCCGGTCGGGCGGCCGTGGGCCGCGGCGACCGCGGCGCGGGCGGGGCCGGCGTCGGGATAGGCGGCGCTGGCGTCGAGCGCCTCGTGCAGCACCGCCCGCAGCCACGCCGGCGGGGTGCCGGGGCGCACGTTGACGGCGAGGTCGACCAGGCCCGGGGCGAGCTCGGCGTCGCCGTGGTGGTCGAGGTCGGGCTCAGGCATCGGCCACCGCCACCGTGACCGGGCCGACCACCGTGCGCCCGACCAGCAGCGTGCCGCCGCCGAGCAGCGCCGCGGCCTCGGCGACCGACGGCGTCCCGACCGCGGCGGCCACCCGCGCCGACGGCGAGGGCACCGGGACGGCGGCCAGCGCGACGGCGGGGTGCGCCGTCAGCTCCCAGCCGCGCCGGGCCGCGGCCTCCACCAGGCCCGGCTCGCCGGCGCGGGCGTCGAGCGTGGCCAGCCGGACGACGTCCGCACCGGGGGGCAGGACGGCGTCCACCGCGGCCAGGACGGCGTCCACCGCGGCGAGGACCTCCGCGGCGGTGACCCCGGGGCGCGCGCCGACGCCGACCACGATCACGGTGCGGCCCCCTGGGGCAGGGCGGCCAGCAGCTCGTCCGCGTCGCGGGGGAGGGCGCCGTCGGGGAGCAGGCCCAGCGCGCGCAGCCGGGCGCCGACCGTCAGCGCCCAGGGCCGGTCGAGCCGGGCACGGGCGAGCAGGGTGTCGTCGGCGAGCACCTCGGCGGGCGGACCCTGCACCACCGTGCGGTCGACGACCACGGCCACCTCGTCGGCCCAGCGCAGCGCCAGGTCGACGTCGTGGGTGCTCATCACCACCGTCGAGCCGTTCTGCCGCAGCCGCTCGAGCGCGGCCAGCGCCTCGACGACCGCCGACGGGTCCAGCCCGGCGGTGGGCTCGTCGAGCAGCAGCACGCAGGGCCGCATGGCGACCGCGCCGGCGATCGCCACCCGCTTGCGCTCCCCGTAGGAGAGCTGGTGGGTGGGCCGGCCGGCCAGCTGCGTCACGCCGAGCAGGTCCAGCGCCTCGGTCACCCGCGCGCGGACGGCGTCCTCCGCCAGCCCGAGGTTGAGCGGGCCGAACGAGACGTCCTGGGCCACCGAGGCGCTGAACAGCTGGTCGTCGGGGTCCTGCAGGACGAGCTGGACCTCCTGCCGGTGCGCCCGCAGGCCGCGGCGGCTGTGCTGGAGCCGGTCCCCGTCGACGGCGACCGTGCCGGCCACCGGCACCAGCGCGCCCGACAGGCACCGCAGCAGCGTGGTCTTGCCCGAGCCGTTGGCGCCGAGCACCGCGAGCCGCCGTCCGGCCGGCACGGTCAGCGAGGCACCGTCGAGGACGCGGCGGCCCCGCTCGTACCCGGCGACCAGGCCCGTGGCGGTCAGCGTGCGATGGCTCATGCGAGCAGCCCGACCGAGACCAGGGCCGCGAGCCCGGCGGCCGTCCCCGCGAGGAACGCCCGGGACGACGGGAGCGCCTCCGGGAGCACCCGCAGACCGGTCTCCATGCCCCGGCCGGCCAGGCCCTCCTGCATGCGGCGGGCGCGGTCCCAGGAGCGGGTCAGCACGGCGGCGGCCAGCGCCCCGGACGACCGGGAGGACCGCCGCCACGTCGAGTAGCCCATCCGTGCCGTCTGGGCCTCCCGGACCGCGCGCAGGCTCCCCAGCAGCACGAACAGCATCCGGTAGGTCACCGCGGCGACCTCGACCACCGCCGCGGGCACCCGCAGCCTCCGCAGTGCCGGCAGCAGGTCCGACACCGGGGTGGTGGTGGCCAGCAGCAGCACGGCCGCGCTCCCGGCCAGTGCGTGACCGGCGAGGGCACCGGCGCGCGCGGCGGCGTCGGGTGCCCAACCCAGGCCGTCGTCGCCGACCGAGACCACGGCGGTGAGGGTCCCGACGGCGGTGAAGGCCAGCGGCCAGCGCACCACCCGGCCGAAGAGGCGGGCCGGCACCCGGGCGGGGCCGAGGGCGAGGACGACCGCGGTTCCCCCGACCAGGAGGCTGCCCGGCCAGGCCGGCAGCACCAGCGCGCAGACCACCAGGCCCAGGGACAGCAGCAGCTTGTCGCCGGGGGCCCGGCGGCGCCAGGCGCTGGCCCAGGCGGCGTCGTCGATCGCCAGGGAGCTCACTGCCCGGGGGTCCCCGCGGGAGCCGGTCCGGCCCCGGTCGCCGGCTCCGACTCCGCCGCCGCGCGGGCCTCGCGGAGGGCGCGCCGGCCGTGCAGCCGGCCGAGCACGTACCCGAGCACCCCCGCGCCGGCCGCGGCCTGCAGGGCGAACAGCCCGGACTCGAGCTCGGCGGACCCGGGGGAGAAGACCGACTCGAACCACGGGGTGTAGCCCGACTCCTCGATCAGCTCGGTGGCCCGGCCGTCGGTGCCGCCGAACTCGGAGCTGCCGACGTGCAGGACCATCGGGACGACGACCAGTGCGACCACGCCCAGCACGAGCAGGGCGGTGACCACGTGCCGCCGGTTCACCGCTGCCCCTCCTCGGCCGCCGGGGCGGCCGACGGCTCGGCCGAGCGGCGGAGGATGCCCAGCCGCTCCAGCTCCGGCCGGGCGTTGACGGTGAGCACCCGGAACAGCAGGACGCCGAGCAGTCCCTCGGCCAGCGCGAGCGGGACCTGGGTGACGGCGAAGACGCCGAGGAACTTGGCCGCGGCGCCCTCGAGGCCGCTCTCCGCGTCGGGGAACGCCAGCGCCAGCTGCAGCGACGTCGTGACGTAGGTGGCGAGGTCGGCCACCGCCACGCCGGCGAACACCGCGCCGAGCAGGCTGCCGCTCACCCGGCGGGTGAGCAGGTACGTGCCGAAGCCCGCCCAGGGGCCGACGACCGCCATGGAGAACGCGTTGGCACCCAGCGTGGTGAGCCCACCGTGCGCCAGCAGCAGGGCCTGGAACAGCAGGACGACGGTGCCGAGCAGGGCCATCACGGGTGGTCGGAAGAGGATCGCGCCCAGCCCCGTGCCGGTCGGGTGGCTCGAGCTCCCGGTCACCGACGGCAGCTTGATCGCGCTGAGCACGAAGGTGAAGGCCCCCGCGGCGCCGAGCAGCAGCGTCGACTCCGGGTTCTCGCGGACCTCCCTGACCACGGCCCGCGCGCCGTGCACCACGAACGGGGCCGCGGCGACCGTCCAGCCGATCGCGTGGGCCGGGGGCAGGAAGCCCTCAGCGATGTGCATGCGGTGCCCCTTCCGGGAGCCGCGCTGCGGCGGCGACGAGGCGGGAGGCCATCCCCGGGCAACCGGCCCAGTGCAGGTGCAGGTACGAGGCGTGCACGCTCCCGGCGACGAACCCCTCCGGCCCGGATCCCGGCCACCGCCAGGCCGGGTCCGCCCCCGCGCCCGGCGTGACGACCGTGCGGTGGAACTCGTGCCCGCGCACCCGCGTCCCGGCCGCGGCGAGCACCGAGTCGGTGAGCGCGACGGCCTCGCGGTAGCCGAGGGTGAGCCCCGGCGACATGGCCGCGTCGGCGGGCAGCACGCCGCACATCGGGGCGCCGTCCAGGCTGCGGGCCAGGTACAGCAGCCCCGCGCACTCGGCGGCGACCGGGGCGCCCCGCTGCGCCAGCCCGGCGACCTCGGCCCGCAGCGCGGCGTTGGCCGACAGCTCCGCGGCGTGCACCTCGGGGAAACCCCCGCCGACCACCAGCCCCGCGGTGCCCTCGGGCAGGTGCTCGTCGCGCAGCGGGTCGACGGTCACCACCTCGGCGCCCGCGGCCTCCAGCAGCTCGGCGTTCTCCGCGTAGCCGAAGGTGAACGCCGCACCCCCGGCGACGGCGATCCGCGGCCGGCCCTCGACCCGGTCCACCTCGGCAGCGGGGTCCCACGGGACGGCGTCCAGGGCCGGGGCCGAGCGGGCCAGCCGCAGGACGGCGTCCAGGTCGAGCGCGCCCGCCACCACCTCGCCGAGCCGCCGCACCGTCGCCAGCGCCTCGGTGGACCGCTCGGCGGCGGGCACCAGCCCCAGGTGCCGGGAGGGGGTGCCCAGTTCGTCGAGCCGCCGGATCGCCCCCAGCACGGGCACCCCGGACCCGCCGAGGGCGTCGCGCAGGATCTCCTCGTGGCGGTCGCTGCCCACCCGGTTGAGCACGACGCCGCCCATCCGCACGGTCGGGTCGAACGTGGCGAAGCCGTGCACGAGCGCCGCGACGCTCTGCGCCTGCGCCGAGGCGTCGACGACGAGCACGACCGGCGCGCGCAGCAACCGCGCGACGTGCGCGGTCGAGGCGAACCCCGGCTCGACGGCGGGGGAGGTGGCGCCGTCGAACAGGCCCATGACGCCCTCGACGACCGCGACGTCGGCGCCGCGCGCCCCGTGCAGGAACAGCGGGACCACCCGCTGCTCGCCCGCGAGCACCGGGTCGAGGTTGCGCCCGGGCCGGCCCGCGGCCAGGCCGGTGTAACCGGGGTCGATGTAGTCGGGCCCGACCTTGTGCGGGGAGACGGCCAGCCCGTGGGCGGTGAGCGCGGCGACCAGTCCGGTCGCGACCGACGTCTTGCCCGCGTTGCTCGACGGGGCGGCGACCACCACGCGTGGGACGGCGGTGGTCACCACTCGATCCCCCGCTGGCCCTTCTGGCCGGCGTCCATCGGGTGCTTGACCTTGGTCATCTCCACGACCAGGTCGGCGGCCTCGACCAGGGCCGGCGGGGCATCGCGGCCGGTGACGACGACGTGCTGGCTGCCGGGGCGGTCCACCAGCGTCCGCACCACGTCGTCGACGTCCACCCAGCCCCACTTCAGGGGGTAGGTGAACTCGTCGAGCACGTAGAACCGGTGCGCCTCCGCGGCGAGGTCGCGCTTGATCTGCGCCCAGCCCTCGGCGGCGTCGGCGGCGTGGTCGACCTCGGTGCCCTGGCGGCGCGACCAGCTCCAACCCGAGCCCATCTTGTGCCAGACCACCGGCCCGCCCTCGCCGGTCTGCTCGTGCAGCCGGCCCAGTGCGGTGAGCGCGTTCTCCTCGCCCACCTTCCACTTGGCGCTCTTGACGAACTGGTAGACCGCGATCGGCCAGCCCTGGTTCCACGCCCGCATCGCCATGCCGAACGCGGCGGTCGACTTGCCCTTCATCTCGCCGGTGTGCACGGCGAGGATCGGCCGGTTGCGCCGGGCCCTCGTGGTCAGCCCGTCGTCCGGGGTGATCGCCACCTGCCCCCGGGGCACCTCAGGCCGCCTCGCGGGCGGAGCGCACGGTCGCGGCCAGCGACTCGGCGGCCAGCTCCTCCAGCCGCAGCGTCCGTGCCCCGAGGGCGGCGCCGAGCGCGCCGGCCAGGCCGAGGCGCACCGGCCCGGACTCGCAGTCGACGACGACGCCCGCGATCCCGGCGGCGGCGAGCAGGCCCGCGGCGGCGTGCGCGTCGGCCACCGCGGTGTTGCCGCGCGCTCCCGTCGCCCGCCCGTCGGTGACGACGACCAGCAGCGGACGACGCTGCGGATCACGGACCCGCTCCACCCGCAGCGTCTCGTGCGCGCGCAGCAGGCCCGCCGCCAGCGGGGTGCGCCCGCCGGTCGGCAGCTCGCGCAGCCGGGCCGCGGCGGCCTCGACCGACCACGTCGGCGGCAGCGCCAGGTCCGCGCCGGTGCCCCGGAGGGTGACCAGGCCGACCTTGTCCCGCCGCTGGTAGGCGTCGAGCAGCAGGGAGAGGACGGCGCCCTTCACCGCGCCCATCCGCGAGCGCGACCCCATCGAGCCGCTGGCGTCGACGACGAAGAGGACCAGGTTGCCCTCGCGGCCCTCGAGCGTGGCCTGGCGCAGGTCCTCACCGGCGATCCGCAGGCCCGGCCCGGTGCGGCCGCGGGCGGCCTGGTGCGGCGCGGCGGCGAGCACGGTGTCGGTCAGGTGCAGCCGCGTGACCGGGCCGCGCGGGCGGGTCGAGCCGACCACCCGGCCCCGCTCGGCGCGCGCCCGGGAGCGCCGCCCGGCGACCCCCGTGCCGACGCCGGGGACCTCCAGCCGGCGGGCGCGGAACGCCTCGTCGGGGGCCACCGCGGCCCGCTCCGGTGCCGGCCCGGGACCGCCACCCTCCTGCGGTGTCGGGAGCTCTGCTGTCGTGTCGGGGCCTGATCCGCCCGCATCGCCTCCGACACCGGGGGGTCGGGAGCCGGTGTCGGGGCCCGGCCCGCCGCCGCCCGGCCCGCCGCCGCCCGGCCCGCCGCCGCCCGGCCCGCCGCCGCCCGGCCCGTCGTCCTGCGGCCCGTCGTCCTCGGGCTCGTCGGGGCGGGAGTCCTCGAGGGCCCGGTCCAGCGTCTGCTCGTCCAGGCCGGGGGCGTCGAAGGGGTTGCGCCGGCGGCGGTGGGGCAGCGCCAGCCGGGCGGCCACCCGCACGTCCTCCTCGGTCACCTCGTCCCGACCGCACCAGGCGGCGTGCGCGATCGCGGCGTGGGCGGTGACCAGGTCGGCGCGCAACCCGTCCACGTCGAAGGCGGCGCAGACCGCGGTCACCTGGCGCAGCGCGTCGTCGGAGAGGACGACGTGCGGCAGCCGGGCCCGGGCGGCCCCGATCCGCGCGGCCAGGGCGCCCTCCTCGGCCGACCACGTGGCGGCGAACCCGGCCGGGTCGGCGTCGAAGGCGAACCGCCGGCGCACCACCTCGGCGCGGACCGCCGGGTCCCGCGGCGCGGCGACCTCCACGGTCAGCCCGAACCGGTCGAGCAGTTGCGGGCGCAGCTCGCCCTCCTCGGGGTTCATCGTCCCGACCAGCAGGAACCGCGCCGCGTGCCGGACCGACACGCCCTCGCGCTCGACGTAGGCGGTGCCCAGCGCGGCGGCGTCCAGCAGCAGGTCGACCAGGTGGTCGTGCAGCAGGTTGACCTCGTCGACGTAGAGCAGGCCGCGGTGGGCGGCGGCGAGCAGGCCCGGCTCGAAGGCCTTCACGCCCTCGGTGAGCGCCCGCTCCAGGTCCAGCGAGCCCACGACCCGGTCCTCCGACGCCCCGACGGGCAGCTCGACCAGGCGCGCCGGCCGCGTCTGCCCGGGCGCGTCTGCGTCGTGCGGGCCGTCGGGGCAGGCCGGGTCCGGGGCGGCGGGGTCGCAGGCGAACCGGCAACCGGCCACGACGTCCACCGGCGGGAGGACGGCGGCCAGCGCGCGCACCGTCGTCGACTTCGCCGTCCCCTTCTCGCCCCGGACCAGCACCCCCCCGACCGCGGGGGAGACGGCGTTGAGCAGCAGTGCGAGACGCATGTCGTCCATGCCGACGACGGCGCCGAAGGGATAGGTCACCCGGGCGTCCTTCCTCCCCGGGTGTCCACGCCCGGAGGGAGCAGGGACGACGGCGGGAGTCTCCTGGCTGCCGGATCGTCGTCCGCCCCCGACCTTCCCGTCCCCGGGGGGACAGTGGCCGAGCGTGGGGGCGTACTCCCCGGTCACAGTGGCGGGACCGCGCCGGAATCTCACCGGGCTTCCTCCACTGCCGTCGCTGTGGCCCGGTCATGCAACCACGGCACGGCGCCGCGCCGACAGCCCCCCTTCACTTGACGGATCGGAAAGTCATGACCCACACTTTCCGACATGGAAAACGACGCGATCGACCGGGACACCGCGGCCGCCCAGCTGGCCACCCTCCGGGCGGACCGGGCCGCGCTGGCCGACCGGGTCCGGGCACCGTGGTGGTACGACGTCACGCTCGGGTTGCTGCTGTTCGGCTTCCTGGCCTCCTACGCCGTGGACTCGCTCTGGGTGACCTTCCCGGCGCTGGTCGTCTTCTGCGCCGGACTCGGCGCGCTGGTGGCGGCCTGTCGCCGGATCACCGGCATCTGGGTCAACGTGACCTGGGGCGCCATGGCGGCGTGGACGGCCGTGGTGCTGCCCGTGCTCGTCGCGGCGTTCGTGCTGGCGGAGGGCTTCGACGAGCGGTGGGCGATGGTGGTCGCGGGCGCCGTGCTCGGGGTGGCCGTCGTCGTGTTCGGCCGGTACTGGGGCCGCAAGCTGGTCGCCGAGATGCGGACGTCGCTGTGACCGTGGTGGCGCCGCACTTCGACACCGTCATCCACCCACCGCCCCGGCTGCAGATCTGCGGCCTGCTCGCCGCGGTCGACACCATGGAGTTCGCCGCCGTCCGCGACGCCGTGGGGGTCAGCGACTCGGTGCTCTCCAAGCACGTCAAGCAGCTGGAGGAGGCCGGCTACGTGAAGGTGCAGAAGGCCACCATCGCCTCGCGCCAGCGGACCAGCCTGTCGCTGACGAAGACCGGGCGCACGGCCTTCGACGCGCACGTCGCCGA
Source organism: Geodermatophilus sp. SYSU D00697 (assembly GCF_054050175.1). NCBI lineage: Bacteria > Bacillati > Actinomycetota > Actinomycetes > Geodermatophilales > Geodermatophilaceae > Geodermatophilus > Geodermatophilus sp. SYSU D00697. The sequence goes on along the minus strand of NZ_JBJGYV010000016.1, from coordinate 75,119 downwards.
GCTGCGGCGGATCACCGGCGCCTGAAGCCCCCTGCACGCCGGGTGTCCGCGCCGACCGGCAGAGTGGGCGCCGTGACGGGGAGGGGGCGCATCGTCCGGCTGGGGGACGCGGCCCTGGTCGTCGCGGGCGCGGTGGTCGCGACGCTCGCCTTCGACACCCTCGACCTGCCCTCGTCCTCGCTGTTCGGTGGCCTGCTGGCGGGCCTGGTCCGGGGCCTGGCCGGACGGCGGCGGCTCGCGGTGCCGCGCCCGGGGATGCTCGCCGCCCAGGGCCTGATCGGGGTCTCCATCGGGGCGCTGGTCGACCCGGAGACGCTCGCCGCCATCGGCGAGGACTGGCTGCCGGTCCTGCTGGTCGTGGTCGGCACGCTGGTGCTGACCCTGCTGGCCGGGTCCCTGATGCGGCTGCAGCCCGGGATCAGCCCGGTGACCGGCGCCTTCGCCATGATCGCCGGTGGCGCGTCGGGCATCACCGCGATGTCCCGGGAGCTGGGCGCCGACGAGCGGATGGTCGCCGTCCTCCAGTACCTGCGGGTGCTGCTCATCGTCGTCCTCATGCCGCTGGTGGCGACCGGCCTGTTCGGCGCCTCGCCCGGGTCCGGGGGGACGACGGCCGGCGAGGCCGGGCCCGGCTGGCCGGCCGGGCTGCTCTTCGCCGCGGTCTGCGTCCTCGTGGGCCTGCCGGCGGCCCGGCTGCTGCGGATCCCGGTGCCCTCGCTGCTCGGGCCGATGCTGGTGGCCGCCGCGCTCGACCTCAGCGGGCTGTCGCGGGGCGCTCGGGTGCCCGAGCCGCTGGAGCTGGGCGCGTTCCTCGTCATCGGCCTGATGGTCGGCCTCAACTTCACGCGGGAGAGCCTGCGCACCGTCGGCCGGGCGCTGCCCCTGGCGCTGACGGTCATCCTGGGCCTGGTCGTCGCCTGCGCCGGCCTCGGCGCGGTGCTGACCGTCACGACCGACGCGAGCGCGCTCGACGCCTACCTCGCCACCACCCCCGGCGGCCTGTACGCGGTCCTGGCCACCGCGCAGGACGCCGGGGCCGACGCCACCTTCGTGCTCGCCGTCCAGGTGCTGCGGCTGTTCGTGATGCTGCTGTCGGCGCCGCTGCTGGCGCGGTGGCTGCGCCGCGCCGGCTGACCGGCGTCGGCCTCGTCACCCCTCCGGGCAGCCCCCCGGTCGCCGGTCGGGCCTACCCTCGACCGGGCGCGAGGGAGGTGAGGACGCTGGCGGAGGACACGACGGACACGGACGCGAGGGCCACGGACGAGACGGGCACGGACGAGACGGGCACGGAGGACGCCGTGCTGCTCTTCGTCGGTGGCCCGCTCGACGGGCGGGTGGAGATCCGGGAGGCGCGGCACGGGCAGCCGTTGCCGACGATCACCCACGTCCACCTCCACGGCGGTCCCAAGGTCGTGCACCGCTACGACCTGACCGCGCTCACCGACACGGCCGGGGTCTACACCGTGCGGCCGCGCCAGACCGTGCGCGACGAGTCCGTCGCCGACTGACCGCTCACCGGAGGCGGAGCACGAACCCCGCGTGGCCGGACGCGTCGCCGCACCCCGCGAGGTCGGCGGCGACGCGGCGGGTCAGGCCCCGTGGAACCCGCGGACCGCCGTGACCACCTCGTCGAAGCGGCGGCGGTCCAGGGCGGCGCCCATGCGGCGGGCGGCGGCGACGGGCACCTCCAGCAGGCGGTCCAGCCGCACCTCGCTGGGCCGGTCCTGTGGGTCCCAGTCCCCGCGGCCGACGTCCATCCAGTACCGCCCGTGCCGGGCCTCGTCGGCCGCGTCGCGGTCGTGGTCCTGGCTGGAGAGCATCAGGCCGACCAGGTCCTCGCCGCGCCGGCCGACGACGAGCACCGGGCGGTCCTTGCCGCGACCGTCCCCCTCGTCGAAGGGCACCCAGGCCCACACCACCTCGCCCGGGTCGGGCCGGTCGTCGGGGCGCGGGCGGTAGCCGAGGTCGACCCCGGCGAGACCGCCGTCGAGGTCCCGGACGCCCGGGCCGCCCGCCCGCAGCGCCGCCGGGGCGGGGCGGCGGGTGGTGCGTGCCGCGCGGGTCGCCGGCCGGGCCACCGCGCGCAGCACGCCGGTGAGCCGTCGGACCAGCCCGCTGCGCGCCATGCGGGCACGGTACGGCGCCCCGGTCCCGGACCTCGTGTGTCCCACGTGACACACAGGCACCAATCGGTCACGTCCGCGGTTGGAACTGCCGACACGGGGGCACCATGGGCGCACGGGGCGGTCAGTCGAGGCCCTCCGAGAGAGGGGGGTCCTCGATGACCTCGGCCGAGCCGGCCCGTCCGGCCGCACCGCGCACGCGAGAGGTGCAGGCCAGCGTGCTCGCCGCCTTCCAGCTCGTCGAGGACGCCCGCTACCTCGGCACCGACCGCCGCAGTCGGCGGGGGCGACGGCGCGCGCTCGCCGAGCGCACCGTCGCCTACCGCAAGCTCGCCCGCGACCTGCGCGCCAGCTGAGCCGGGCCGCTCAGAGCTCCTCGGCCAGCCCCGCCCGCATGACCGCGTCGTCGGGCAGCGGGGTGGTGAGCCGGCAGTGGTCGCCGAAGACCTCGCGCATCGGGGCGAACGCCGAGCGCTGGACCTGCCGCTGCGGGTCCCACAGGCCCGAGCGCATCACCGACTTGGCGCACTGGAAGTACGCCCGCGCGACCGTCACCACGAGCACCGAGCGGGGCGCGCGGCCGAACTCGGTGAGGTCCACCGCCAGCTCCTCGGGCCCGGTCAGCTCGGCGGTGCCGTAGACGCGCAGGGTCTCCTCGATCCCCGGGACCAGGAACAGCAGCGCGACCCGCGGGTTGCCGGCCACGTTGCGCAGGCTGTCCACCCGGTTGTTGCCCGGCCGGTCGGGGAGCGCCAGCCGGTGCTCGTCGAGGACCTTGACGAAGCCCGCGTCGCCCCCGCGCGGCGAGACGTCCGGCCAGCCGTCGGGGGAGGCGGTCGACAGCGTCGCGAACGACGAGAGCCCGATGAAGGCCCGGCAGTGGCGGTCGAGGTGGTCGATCACCTTGTCCTGCACCAGCTGGGAGGGGTCGCGGTACCGGGCCAGCACGTCGTCCATGGCCGAACGGTAGCCGGGCTAGCGTCTGCTCCCGTGCCCGCGCAGTGGAGTGCCCCCGTCCGGTACGTCGAGTGCGACCAGCAGGGCGTGGTGTTCAACGCCCACTACCTCACGTGGGCCGACGAGGCATCGAACCCGTGGTGGGCGTCGATGGGGCTGTCCTGGGACGAGCTGACCGAGCGGCGGATCGACCCGCTGGTCAAGGCCAGCACGCTGGAGTGGTCGGCCCCGGCCCGCTGGGGCGACACCGTCACCGTGGACGCCGAGACCGAACGGGTGGGCCGCACCAGCCTGACCGCGCGGTTCACGGTGCGCGTGGGCGAGCGGGTCTGCTGCGTCGTCCGGACGACCTACGTGTGCGTGGCCGACGGCGTCGCCGCGGCCTGGCCCGACGACGTCCGCGCGCGGCTGGAGGCCTAGCGCCCGGCGCCCGGCGGCAGCAGCGGCAGCCCGTCCGGCGCGCCCTGCTCGACCAGCCGCCACAGGGCGTCGGTGTCGGCGTGCTCGGCGACCAGGTCGCCCAGGGCGTCGAGCCGGCGCTCCCGGACGGCGGCGAAGTCGGTGTCCGGTGCGGGGACGAACCGCCGGCCGGCCACCCGCGCCACCTCGGTGAGGAACGCGCGACGGAAGCCGTCGTTCTCGAACGCCCCGTGCCAGGTGGTGCCCCAGACGGCGCCGGAGCGCGCGCCGTCGAGGAACGGCTCGGCGGTGTCGTCGACGGTGACCACCCCGTGGTGGATCTCGTAGCCGCGGACCGGCTGGCCGAACGCCGTGCCCACCGGCCGGCCCAGCGTCTTCTCGCGGGCGAAGCGCACGTCGGCCGGCAGCAGCCCGAGGCCCGGCACGGCCCCGGCCCGCGACTCGACGTCGTCGGTGATGGTCCGCGCCAGCATCTGGTGGCCGCCGCAGATGCCCAGCACGGGGCGGCCCTCCGCGGCCCGCCGCGACACGGCGTCGGCCAGCCCGGTGGCGCGCAGCCAGCGCAGGTCGGGGACGGTGGCGCGGGTGCCGGGGAGGACGACCAGGTCGGCGTCGGCCAGCTCTCCCGGCGTGGTGGCGAAGCGCACCAGCACGCCGGGTTCGGCGGCCAGCGCGTCGAGGTCGGTGACGTTGGACAGCCGGGGCAGGCGGGCGACGGCGACCCGCAGCACGTCGGCCCCGTGCGGGGGGCCGGCCGCGGCCCGGGGCGCCCCGATGCCGAGGGAGTCCTCGACGTCGAGGTCGAGGCCGTCGCGCCAGGGCAGCACGCCCAGCGTGGGCCGTCCGGTCAGCCCGGTGAGCGCGTCCAGGCCCGGGCGCAGCAGCCGGACGTCGCCGCGGAACTTGTTCACCAGGAAGCCGGCGACCAGCCGCTGGTCGGCGGGCGGCATGAGCGCGACCGTGCCGTAGAGGGCGGGGAACAGCCCGCCCCGGTCGATGTCGCCGACGACGACGACCGGCAGCCCGGCCGCGGTGGCCAGGCCCATGTTGGCGATGTCGTCGGCCCGCAGGTTGATCTCGGTGGGCGACCCCGCGCCCTCGCAGACCACCACGTCGAACCGGCCGCGCAGGTCGGCCAGGCTGGCCAGCACCTGCTCGAGCAGGGCCGCCTTCATCGGCCGGTAGGACAGCGCGGTCACCTCGGCGACGGGCCTGCCGAGGACGACGACCTGGCTGGAGTCCTCACCGCCGGGCTTGAGCAGCACCGGGTTCATCGCCGCCTCGGGCTCGACGCGGGCGGCGGCCGCCTGCACCACCTGCGCCCGGCCGATCTCGGCGCCGTCGGGGGTGACCATCGAGTTGTTGCTCATGTTCTGCGCCTTGAACGGGGCCACCGACACCCCCTGGCGCACCAGCCAGCGGCATATGCCGGCCGTGACGACCGACTTGCCGGCGTCCGACGTCGTCCCGGCGACGAGCAGGGCGCCGGGGCGGCGCCGGGTCATGCCGCCTCGCGGGGCGGGCCCCACCCGGCCTTCTCCTGGCCCGACAGCTCGGCGATCGCCTCCATGATCCGGTCGGTGACCGCCCGGCGGGCCCGGCCGTTCCCGGCCATGCCGCGGTACTCGGGGAACGCGAGAGGCTCGCCGAAGGTCACCGAGACCTTGTGGGGCCGCGGCCAGCGGGAGTCGACCGGCTGCACCTTGTCGGTGCCGGCCACCGCGACCGGGACGACGGGGCAGTCCGCGGTCAGCGCCAGCCAGGCCACGCCGGTCTTGCCGCGGGCCAGCCGGCCGTCGCGCGAGCGGGTGCCCTCCGGGTAGATGCCGAACCCCTCCTCGCGGCGGAGGACCCCGAGCGCGGTGTCCAGCGCCTCCTGCGCGGCCCGGGAGGTCTGCCGCTCCACGGGCATCGCGCCGAGCGCGGTGAACAGCTGCTTGGACAGCCACCCGCCGATCCCGGGCGCGGTGAAGTACTCGGCCTTGGCGAGGTAGTGCACCCGCCGCGGGGCGGAGAGGGGGATGACCATGCTGTCGATGAACGACAGGTGGTTGCTGGCCAGGATCACCGGCCCGGTGGGCGGGACGTTCTCCTTCCCGGTCACGTGCATGCGGAACACCGCGTGGAACAGCGGACGCAGCAGGAACCGGGCGACGAGGTAGAGCACGCCGCGCTTCCCCTCTCGACTCGGGGACCGCCGGCGGCTGCCGACGACAGCGGGCATTCTCCCGTGCCGCCCTGCCCGGGTCGCTCCAGGGGCGGGCGGACCTCAGTGCATGCGCGGCGTGGGAGGGCACACGTCCCGGATCAGGGCGCGCACGTCCGCAGGCAGCGACGACCGGCCGGCCGCGGACTCGGCGATCGCCACGGCCACGTCGCGGACCTTCCGGTGGCAGTTGCTGGAGATGTGCGCCAGCAGGTCGAAGGCCACCTGGTCACCGCAGCTGGTGAGCAGCATCAGGATCCCCTTGGCCTGCTCGATCGCCGCCCGGCTGGCCATCGCGGTGCGCAGCTGGGCCACCTCGGTCTCCAGCTCGCGCACCCGGTCGTCGCCGGACCCGTGGACGCACGACGGCACGTCGCCGTCCGCCTCCTCGGGCAGCCGGACGAGCAGGCCCTCCAGGCCGTCCACCGACCCGGCGGGATCCACCACCGGCTCCCCGACGAGGACGGCGGGAGTCCCGGGTCCGCTCCGGCTGCCGAGCCGGACGCGCAGGGAGAAGGGCTTCCCGTCGGAGCAGGCGGTGGTGATCGCCTCGAGGGTCCGCGGCCGGTCGCCCGGGTGCAGGGAGCGCACGAGCAGCTCCGTGCAGGGGTGGGCCCCGCCGCGCGGGAGCCCGAGCAGCGCGGCCATCTCGGCCGACCACGCCCAGGTGCCGGTGCGCCGGTCGTACCGGAACCGCCCGGCCACCCGGTGGTTGGCGGGGACCGACCGGGACGCCGGGGTGCCGTGCCGGGTCCCGGGTGTGGGGTGGGCAGCTGCCGTGCGGGGGAGTGTGGGGGAGGGCGTCGCTGTCATCTCGACTCCAGCGGGTGCCGCCGGGCACGGCCCGGCGTCGGGCGCCGCAGGCCGCTGCTCGACCACCGCGGTACGCCGGCGGGGAGACCGCCGGCCGCTCCGTTGCCTGAGGACGGTACGGCGCGTCCGGGCGTTCCGCACGGGGAGCGATCGTCCCGTCGCACGCCGCGCCGCGTCGCCACGGGCTGTCCGCGGGCGGACTCCCGGAGGCGTCGGCGCCCTCGAGTCCTGGTGGCCCCGTCCCGGGTCCCGCCCTGAGCTCGCGAAGGGTGGGGCGGGCGGACTCCCGGAGGCGTCGGCGGCCTCGAGTCCTGGTGGCCCCGTCCCGGGTCCCGCCCTGAGCTCGCGAAGGGTGGGGCGGGCGGACTCCCGGAGGCGTCGGCGGCCTCGAGTCCTGGTGGCCCCGTCCCGGGTCCCGCCCTGAGCTCGCGAAGGGTGGGGAGGACGGGGTCCTTTCTCAGACGACCGTCGCCGGGCGGGCGGGGGAGCGGTCCCCGGCGGACCGCGCGGGCAGGCTCGCCGACACCTCCGCGAGCAGCTCCACCGCGGCCCGCAGCCGCTCCGGGGGGAGGGTGAACGGCAGCCGCAGGTGGTCGTCGAAGGCGTGGCCGGTGCCGAACGCCCGCCCCTCGGCGAGCACCAGCCCGCGCCCGGCTGCCGCCGCGGTGAGCGCGGCCGAGCTGGTGCCCGCCGGCAGCCGGCACCACACCGACAGCCCGCCGGCCGGCCGGGGTGCGGTCCAGTCGGGCAGGCGCCGGGCCAGCTCGGCCAGCAGCACCTCGCGCCGTTCCCGCAGGGCCTCCCGGCGCCGCTCGAGGATCCCGTCCAGCTGCCGGACGAGGACGGTGGCGGCCAGTTGGTCCACGACGCCGACCGACAGCTGCCGGCGTCCCAGCGCGGCGCCCAGCTGGTCGGCGAGCGCGGCGTCGGTCCGCAGCCAGCCGATGCGCAGCCCGCCCCAGACGGCCTTGGCCAGCCCGCCCACGGTGACGGTCGCGGCGTCCGGCAGCCCGGCGGCGAACGGGGGCAGCGGCCCGTCGTCCAGGAAGAGCTCGGCGGTCACCTCGTCGACGACGGCCAGGACGCCGTGCTGCCACAGGGTCGCCGACAGCCGGCGTCGTCCGGCCGCCGACAGCCGCGCGCCGGAGGGGTTGGAGAAGTCCGGCATCAGGTAGGCCATCCGCGGGCTGCTCTGCCGGGCCACGATCGCGGCCGCGCCGACCAGGGCGTCGGGGTCGGCGGCGTCGACCGGCGCGGGGACGCAGCGGCCCCCGGCCGCGTCCACCATCCCGATGGCGCCGGGGTAGGTGGGGTGCTCGACGAGCACGCGGTCGCCGGGCTGCAGCAGTGTCTGGACGGCGATCGCCGTGGCGTCCCCGGTGCCGGCGGTGACGACCACCTGGTCCGGGTCGGTGGGCAGGCCCCGGGCGGTGAACCGGCCGGCGATCGCCGCCCGCAGCTCGGGCAGGCCGCTGGGCGCGTAGCCGTGCCCGGCGGTGTACCCGCGCAGCGCCGCGACCGCCTGCTCGTAGGCGGCGAGCACCTCGGGCACCGCCTCCGGCGCGGCGTGGGCCAGGTCGAGCACCTCCGGGTCGGTGCTCGGCGCCCGCCAGCCGCTGCCGGCCGTCGGCAGCTCGGTCACCGTGCCCGAGCCGTGCCGGGTGACGGCGAACCCCTCGGCACGCAGCAGCCGGTAGGCCGAGGCGATGGTGACCCGGCTGGCCTCGAGCGCGGCGGCGAGCTCGCGTTCCGCGGGCAGCCGGGTGCCCACAGGCAGCGACCCGGTGGTGACCAGCTCGCGGATCCGCCGGGCCAGCGCTCCGTACCGGGGACCGGGGAGCGCGTCCAGGGGCCCGACGAGCGTGGCCAGCTCGTTCGCCGAAGTGGACTGGCCGATCGCGGATGGCATGCGGTCCACCATGCCGGAGTGGACTCATCCGCGCCACTGGCGACGATGCCAATCTCAGGCCATGACCTCAAGTGGTGTCGTCGTCCTGCTCGTCCTGCTGGGGCTGGTCGCCCTGTCGGTGACCACCCTCGTCATCGCCGTCCGCGGTGGTCGCGGTCCGGCCGACCCGCCGGCCAGCCACCTCCGGATCGACCCGGCCGGCTTCCCGTCCCTGTCCGAGCCGCGGGGCATCCTGCCGCGGCACCCGGCACAGCCGCGGCAGGCGCGGGGGGCGCGCCGGAGCCGGCCGAGCCCGCGCCCGGCGCGGCCCGCCCCCGCTCCGCTGCCGGGGGCCGGCTCGGGCGCGACGCCCTCCTGGTGACGCGACCGGGTTGCGCTTCAGGTCAGCTCTCCCACTGCCGATGAACCCGAACGGTGGACCGGGTCCACCGTTCGGGTCCGGGAGAGGGGGGAGACGTGACCGCCGGAGTGGCCTGCGTCGACCCGACTCCTCCCGCGGCCCGCCCGGCCCCGGTGCACGGCTCCCGCCCCGAGGGGCGCAAGGCGGTGCTGGCCGGCTACGTCCTCGCCCTCACCGCGGCGGTCCTCGCGTTCGGGGTCGACCCGACGTTCGGTGTCCTCGCGGGTGTGCTCAACGTCGTCTTCGGCGTCTTCTTCTGCCGTCACCTGGCCTTCGCCGTCGCCGCGGCGCGCTGGGCCGAGCGCGACCTGCTGGCCGCCGACGTCGGGCTCGCCTCCTACACGCCCAGCGTGGCCGTCCTCGTCGGCTGCAAGAACGAGGAACTGGTCGTCGACGGCATGGTCGCCGCGCTGCTGGCGCTGGACTACCCGCCCGACCGGCTGACCCTGGTGGTCGTCGACGACGGGTCCGACGACGCCACCGGCGCCAAGCTCGACGCCTGGGTCGCGGTCGAGCCGAGGCTGCGCGTCCTGCACCGGCCGCCGGGCTCGGGCGGTGGCAAGTCCGGCGCCCTCAACGACGCCCTCGACCTGGTCGACGCCGAGGTCGTGCTCGTGTTCGACGCCGACCACGAGCCCGAGCCCATGGCGCTGCGCCGCCTGGTGCGGCACTTCCGGGACCCGGTCGTCGGCGCGGTGATGGGCCGCTGCGTCATCCGCAACGGCAAGGACTCGGCGATGGCCGGGATCGTGTTCGTCGACTTCCTCTCGGGCTACCTCGTCAACGAGTACGGCCGGCAGGCGCTGTTCGAGCTGCCCGCCTACGGGGGCGCCAACTGCGCGGTGCGGATGTCGACCCTGCGGGCCCTGGGCGGCTGGAACCCCGAGACCGTCACCGAGGACACCGACCTCACCCTGCGGGTGCTGCTGGCCGGTCAGCGCGTCCGGTACGACGTCTCCGCCGTCGACTTCGAGGAGGGCGTGCTCAGCGCGCAGCGGTTCTGGACCCAGCGCTACCGCTGGGCGCGCGGACACCAGAAGTGCCTGCGTGACTACTGGCGCCTGCTCATGCGCTCACCGCACCTGTCCTGGGTGGAGAAGGTCGAGACGACGCTCTTCCTGCTCATCTACCACGTGCCGATGCTCACCGGCCTCGGGCTGCTGCTCACCGTCCTGCGGGCCCTCGGCATCGGCGACCTGCCCGTCGTCGGGCTGCTGCCGCTGTCGATGCTGCTGTTCGTCGGCCCGCTCGCGGAGCTGTCGGTGGGCCTGCTGATCGGCCGCGTCGAGCGCCGCTCGGCCTGGCGGCTGCTGGGCTTCCTGCCCGCGTTCGCCCTGTCCATCTGGTGCACGTCGAGGGCCTACCTCGACGGCATGCTGGGCCGGCCCTACAGCTGGGTGAAGACCTCGCGGTCGGGGGCCACCTCGACCGTCCGCCGGGATCCGCCGGCAGCTCCGGCGGCGGCGGTCAGCGCGGGGCCGTCGCCCGCCGTCCCGTCGTCCCCCGCCGTCGCACCGCTCGCGGGCGGCGGGCGGCCGCGGTCCTTCGCCGTCCCGCCGGCGACCGGTGGGGACGGAGAGCGGTGACCGCGACGCCCCTGGGCGCCACCCTGCCGCTGCGCCGGCGTCGGTCGCGCGGCAGCACCCGCCGGATGGTCCCCGTCGCGCTGGACCTCGCGCTGGCCGTCGTGATCTGCCTGCTCGGCTTCCGGTACCTCGCCGGGTTCCTCCAGACCGTGGAGGCGCTCGGCGTGGTCGGCGTGCTGCGGCTGGTCGGGTTCGACGAGGTGTCCGGGGTGCTGCCGCGGCACGTCCTGGTCTTCCGCGGCGAGGGGGAGGACGCCGAGATCATCAACGCCGTCATCACGGCGTCGTGCTCGTCGGTCCTGTCCGTCCTGGGGCTCGCCGCGCTGACCGCGGTCGTGCTGCGCAGCCGCAAGCTGCACGCCCTGGCCGGCCTGCTGGTGGCCGTCGTCCTGGTGGTGCTGCTCAACCACGTCCGGCTGGTCCTGTCGACGCTGGCCGGGGTGTGGTGGGGGCAGGGCGCGCTGGTGCTCTTCCACGACTGGGTCGGGGCCGTCTGGAACATGGCCGCCACGCTCGGCGGGTTCCTGCTCATGGTCTACGTGACCCTGCCGACGCGGGAGCGGGCCGAGCAGGACGTCGCCGGCCGGCACACCGCCCGCCGTCCCGACAGCTGGGCCCGCCCGGGGCTCGGCTACCGGACGGCCGACGTCGAGGGCGGTCCGGGCGGCCGGCGGACGACGGTCACCGGGCTGATGCACCGCTACGTGCTGCCCCGACGGCTCTCCCGCTGGCTGTCCGCCCGGCGGGAGGCCGGCCGGATCGACTACCGGATCGGTCACCTCTCCGCCGACGACCGGGCCGAGCGGCTGCGCGAGCTGGTCGCCGACGGCCTCGGCGTGCACACCGCCACGCTGCTCGCGGCAGCGGCCCGCGACGAGGACCCGGTCGTCCTCGACGCCCTGGCCGAGGCCGTGGCCGCCCGGCAGTGGGAACCGGTCACCGGGCCCCGGGTGGACGCGCTGCGCCTGTGGGCCCGCGGCTGGCTGCTCGCCCGCCCCCAGGCCGAGCGCCTCGCGATGGAGCCGGTCCCCAGCACGCCGGCCACGCTCCGCATCCCGCGGATCGCCGTCCCGGTCGGCCCGCCGGTGGTGCCCGCCGTGCCGCAGGTCCCCCCGCCCCTGCCCGGCCGGCACCGCGACCGCACCGACCGCCCCGTCTCCTACGCCCAGCCCAGCCCATCCCGCCACCTCGAGGACGCCCGGTGTCACACCTCCCGCCCCGCCCCGCCCCCGCCGGGGACCTGCTCACCGCCCGCCCCCCGGCCGGTCCGGGATCAGCGCCCGCCGTGCTCGTCACCGGCGCCGGCGGTCCGGCCGGGATCGCGGTGATCCGCCGGCTGGTCGCCCTCGGGCACCGGGTGGTCGCCGCCGACGCCGACTGGACGGCCGCCGGCCGTGCCCTGGCGCACGAGGCGGTCACCGTCCCGCACGCCCGCCACCCCCGCTTCGTCGAGGCGCTGGTCGGCGTGGCCCGGGCGCACGGGGTGGACGCGCTCGTCGGGACGGTCGCCGAGGAGCTGCCGGCGCTGGCGGCCGGTGCCGACCGGCTCGCCGCCGCGGGCGTGGCCACCTGGCTCCCCGAGCCCGCCGCCGTCGACCTGTGCTGCGACAAGGCCCGCTTCGCCGAGTGCCTGCACGCCGCCGGGGTCCCGCACCCGGTCACCACCGACCGGCTCGAGGACCTGCCCGGCGTCCCGGGGCCCTGGGTGGTCAAGCCCCGGTCCGGCCGGGGCAGTCGCGGGGTGCTCCTCCTCGACAGCCTGCGGGACGTGGTGGCCGCGCTCGGTGCCGACCCGGACCTGGTCGCGCAGACCCGGCTCACCGGCCGGGAGTGGACCGCCGACACCCTCGTCGGCCGCGACGGCGAGCTCCGGACGGTGGTGCCGCGGTGGCGGTCGGAGACGAAGGCCGGCATCTCGGTGAAGGGCTGCACGTTCGACTCCGAGGCCGTCACCACCGTGGTCGCCGACGCGCTCGCCGCCGTGCGCCTCACCGGCCCGGCCAACGTGCAGGGTTTCCTGGCCGACGACGGGACGGCCACCGTGATGGAGATCAACCCGCGCTTCTCGGGTGGACTGCCGCTGACCCTCGCCGCCGGCGCCGACGTGGTGGGCGCCTACCTCACCGGCGTCCGCGACCCGGCAGCCGAGCTGCCGCTGCTCTGGTTCCGGCCCGGCGTCCGGATGAGCCGCTACTTCGCCGAGACCTACAGCAGCGACGACGGCAGCCCGGTCGCCGACCCCTGCGCCCCCGTGGCGGTGCGGGCATGAGCGGCCCCCGGCGGGAGCGCAGCGTGCTCGTGCCCTTCGGCACGCGGCCGGAGGTGGTCAAGCTCGCCCCGGTCGTGGCCGCGCTGACCGCCGCCGGCCACCGGGTGGACGTCATCGACACCGGGCAGCACACCGACCCGGCCCTCAGCACCCGACTGCAGGAGGCGCTGGGGCTCACCCCCACGATGCGCTTCGAGCTGCCCACCACCGACCCGGCCGAGCGCGTCGGCGCGCTGCACGCCGACGCCGCCCGTGCGCTGGCCACGTGCACACCGGACGTCGTGCTGGCCCTCGGGGACACCAACACCGTGCCGGCGTACGCGCTCGCCGCCCGGGCCGCCGGCGTGCCGTTCGTGCACGTCGAGGCCGGGTTGCGCAGCTTCAACGGGCGCAGCGTGGAGGAGGTCAACCGGCGCGTCGCCGCGGCGGTCGCCGCGCTCCACTTCGCCCCGACCCGGCGCGCGGCGGACTTCCTCGCCCGCGAGGGGGTCCCGGCCGAGCGGGTCTTCGTGGTGGGCAACCCGGTCGTCGACACCCTCGTCGCCCGCGGGGTCCGGCGGGTGCCGGTCGCCGAGCGCCGCGGCGTGCTGGTGACGGCCCACCGGCCCACCAACGTCGACGACCCGGTGCGGCTGGCCCGCCTGGTGGGCGTCATCCGGGCGCTGGCCGACCGGGTCGGGCCGGTCACCTTCCCGGTGCACCCCCGGACGGCGGCCCGGCTGGACGCGGCCGGGCTGACCGGCGAGCTGGACCACCCGGGGATCACGCTGAGCGGCCCGATCGGGTACGACGACCTGCTGACGGCCCTCGGCCGGGCGCGGCTCGCGGTGACCGACTCCGGGGGCATCCAGGAGGAGGCTGCCTACCTCGGCGTCCCCGTCGTGGTGCTGCGCCGCTCCACCCCGCGCTGGGAGGGCGTGGAGGCGGGGACGACGACCCTCGCCGGCCTCACCGACGACCGCGCGGCTGCCGCCGTCCTCGCGGCGGCCGCGGCGTACACCAGCCCCGAGGGGCAGGACCGGGCGGCGTCCCTGCCTTGTCCCTACGGCGACGGGACCGCCGGGCCGGGGGTCGCGGCGGTCCTGTCCGACCCGCGCACCGACGCCCTCCTGGCCCTCGAGGAGCCCGACCTCACCGACGGCCGGCTGCCGTGGTGAACCTCCCGCCGTGGTCCGGACCGCCGCCCCTGGGGGTGGTGGTCGACCTCGACGACACCCTCTTCCCGCAGGCGGACTACCTCGCGGGGGCCGCGGCGGCCGTCGGCCGCGCCGCGGGCGAGCGGGAGCTCGACGGCGACGCGGTGCACGCCGCGCTCGCTGCGGAGCTGGCCGCGGGCTCGGACACCGGGGGGACGATCGACCGGGCGCTGCTGGCCGCCGGCGTCCCCGCCGCCCGGGTGGCCGACCACGTCCCGGCACTCGTCGCGGCCTTCACCGGCCACCGGCCGGACCGGCTGTCCCCCTACCCCGGGGCGGAGGAGGCGCTGCGGGCGCTGGCTGCCGCCGCCCCGCTCGGCTGCCTGACCGACGGCAACCCGGTGATCCAGGAGGCCAAGCTCGCCGCGACGGGGCTGGGCCGGCTGCTGCCCGCGGTGGTGGTCACCGACGCGCTCGGCGGGCGAGCGGCCCGCAAGCCTGCGCCGGACGGGCTGCTCGCGCTGGCCGTCCGCATGGGGGTGTCGGCCGACCGCGTGCTCGTGATCGGGGACCGCCCGGCGAAGGACGTCGCGGTCGCCGCGGCCGTCGGTGCCCGGGCGGTGCGGGTCCGGCAGGGCGAGCACGCCGCGGCGCCCGACCGGCCCGAGGCCTGGGCGGTGACCGACGACTTCCCGACGGCCGCCGCGCTGGCCCTCGCCGTGCTCACCGGCGCCGGGGTGCCCTCACCCGTCTGAGCGTCCCGGGACCCCGATCGGGTGCACCGCACGCCGGCGGGCCTGTGGTCGCCGGTGCGCCGGGTCGATGGGGCGGTGCGACGTCGTCCTTCCCGCCTCCTCCCCCCTGGGGGTGACCCGCCTCGTCCAGGGCTCCGGAACCGCCCGTCCCCTGCCGACAGACCAGGGGTGGGGCGGGTCGGCCGCCCTCGGAGAACGAGGACATCGCCATGGAAGGCACCACATCGAAGGCGCTCACGCGCGCCACCACGCGCATCGCGCGATTGCTGCTGGCCCTGGGGGTGGCCGCCGTGGCGCTGGTCGTCACACCGGGCACCGCCTCCGCGACGGGCGGCGTGACCGGCATCGTGTCCTGCTACACGGACAACCTCGACGGCAGCTACACCGTGGTCGTCGGGTACACGAGCTCCTACCCGGACACCGTGACCCTCCCGCTGGGACCGACGAACCAGGCGTACCCGACGCGGCTGCAGGGCGCGCAGCCGACCGTCTTCAAGCCCGGGACCCACCACGCCGCCTTCACCGTCCAGATCACCAACGCCGACCTGTGGGCCAACGCCCGCTGGGAGCTCGACGGCACCGTGCTGCAGTACAACTCGCTGGTCAGCTACGCCACCGTCTGCCCGAGCTCGACCCAGATGCCGGCCGACGGCAACGGCTCCGGGCCGGTCATCGCGCTGGCCGCCGCCGGGCTGGTCGGCGCCGTCGCCGTGGTCCGCTCCCGCCGGCGTGCTGCCGCGACGACCGAGCCGGCCGCGCCGGAGGTCACCGGTGCGTAAGGTCCTCGCCGTCGGGGCGCACCCCGACGACATCGAGCTGGGCTGCGGCGCGACGCTGCTGGCCCACGCGGCCGCCGGTGACTCGGTCACCATGCTGGTCATGACCGGCGGGGAGAACGGGCCGGGGGACAGCCTCCGGGTCGTCAGCCGCCGGGCCGAGCAGGAGGAGGCCGCCCGGGTGCTGGGCGCCGACCTGCGCTGGGGTGGCCTGACCGACTGCCTGGTGAGCGCGGACGCGGCGACCGTGGGCATCGTCGAGCAGGTGGTCACCGAGCTCGAGGCCGACGTCGTCTACGTGCACGCCCCCGACGACAGCCACCAGGACCACCGGGCCATCGCGGCCGCGACCCTGTCGGCGGCCCGTCGGATGTCCCGGGTCATGCACTACCAGAGCCCGTCGACGCTGACCTTCACGCCGACGGTGTACGTCGACGTGACCGCCTTCCTCTCCGGCAAGCTCACCGCCCTGCGGGCGCACGCCTCGCAGGTGGAGCTGTCCGCGATGGTCGAGCCGGACGCCGTCGTGGCCTCGGCCCGGCACTGGGGTGCCCAGGCCCGCATCGGGTACGCCGAGGCGTTCGCCCCGACGAGGATGGTCCTGGACCTGGTCCCCGCGCCGCGACGGGCCCCGGCCCAGGTGCCGGGGGCCTACCGGCTCACCCCGTCGTTGGCCGCCGCCTTCGGCTGAGCCGCAGGCTCCCTCCCCGCAGCCGCCGCCCGGGCCCGCCCGGCCGGCGGCTGCGTGCCGTCGCCGCCCCGACGGCCGCGGTGAGCCAGACGGCCCGCGAGAGCCGCACGGCCCGCGGGATGTCCCCGGGTACGGGCGCCCGCCCGCTGCCCAGCGTCGGACGGTCCTCCACCCGGGTGCCGTAGACGTTGCGGCCGCCCAGCCGCAGTCCCAGGGCGCCGGCGAGCGCGGCCTCGCAGTGCCCGGCGTTGGGGCTCGGATGGGCGGCCCCGTCGCGGCGCCAGGCGGTCCAGGCGCCGCGCGCCGACCCCCCGACCCACGGGGCGAGGACGACGGTGAGGGCCGCCGTGGTCCGCGCGGGCAGCCAGTTGGCGACGTCGTCCGCGCGGGCGGCGGCCCAGCCGAACCGCGCGTACCGCGGCGAGCGGTGACCGACCATCGCGTCGAGGGTGTTCACCGCCCGGTAGGCCAGCAGGCCGGGCAGCCCGGCGACCGCGCCCCAGAACAGCGGGGCGACGGCGGCGTCGGAGGTGTTCTCGGCGACCGACTCGACCGTGGCCCGGGCGAGTCCGTGCTCGTCGAGGGAGTGGGGGTCCCGGCCGGCGAGGGTGGGCAGCAGCGCGCGGGCGGCGGGCAGGTCCCCGGCGTCCAGCTCCCCGGCCATCGCGGTCGCGGCCCGGCCCAGCGACGTGCCGCCGAGCACCGCCCAGGTGGCCGCGGCCGTGGCGAGGGCGCGCACGGCGGGACGGCCGCGCGTGGCCCGGCCGGCGCTGGCGCCGAGACCGGCCACCGCGACGACCAGCGCGGCGGCATACCCGGCCCCGGCGGCGCGGGAGTCGCGCCAGACCCGGCGCTCCAGCGCCCCGGCGACCCGGCCGAACCCCGCGACGGGGTGGCCGCGCCGCGGATCGGCCAGCAGCAGGTCGGCGGCGGCGCCGAGGGCGAGACCGGCGGCGGTGGGCGTGGTCAGCAGGTCCTCCTGCGGGTGCTCGTGCTCTGCGTGCCGTGCGCAAGCAGAGCACGAGCACGCGCAGGGACACCCGCAGCCCACCGCGGGGGTCACCTGCACGCCGGAGCCGTCCCTAGGATCGGCGTCCATGCGCCTGCCCGGCCGGTACTCCGGCACTGCCCGGCCGATCGTCACCTACGGCAGCGACCCCGTGCTGCACCGCCCGTGCGCGCCGGTCACCGAGTTCGGCAAGGACCTGCGCCGCCTGGTCCTCGACATGTTCGCCTCGATGGAGGCCGCCGACGGCGTGGGCCTCGCGGCCAACCAGATCGGCGTGGACGCGCGGGTCTTCGTCATCGACTGCCCCGACGCGGCCGGGGAGGACGTCGTGGGCTACGTGGTCAACCCCCGGCTGACCGTCCTCGAGCCGCACGAGGGCGAGCCGGCCGAGGAGGTCACCGAGGAGGGCTGCCTGTCCGTGCCCGGGCCCTACGCCGAGCTGCCGCGGGCCTTCCGGGCACGGGTGGACGGCGTCGACGCGGCGGGTGCGCCGGTGTCCATCGAGGCCACCGGGATGGCCGCGCGCTGCCTGCAGCACGAGGTCGACCACCTCGAGGGGACCGTCTATGTCGACCTGCTGCCGGAGGTGCTGCGGGAGCGGCTGCTCGCCGAGGCGGCGGGGCCCGGCGGGGAGCTGCCGGCGTGACCGTGGCGGAGTCGCCGCTGGTCGTCGTCGGCATCGGCGCCGACGGCTGGGACGGGCTCGCGCCCGCGTCCCGCGCGGAGGTGGAGCGCGCCGAGGTGCTGCTGGGCAGCGCTCGCCAGCTCGCCCTCGTCCCGCCCGCGGTGGGCGCGCGGCGGGTGCCCTGGCCCTCGCCGCTGAGCGAGGCGCTGCCGGGGCTGCTGGAGGAGCACGCCGGCCGGGCGGTGGTCGTCCTGGCCAGCGGAGACCCGATGCTGTCGGGCATCGGTACCACGCTGACCCGGCTGCTCGGCTCCGACCGGGTGCGGGTGCTCCCGGCGCCGTCCTCGGTGTCACTGGCGTGTGCCCGCCTGGGCTGGGCGGTGGAGGAGACCGAGGTCGTGACCCTGGTCGGCCGCCCGATCGAGCTGCTGCACCCGCACGTGCAGCCCGGGCGGCGGCTGCTGGTCCTCGGGTCCGACGGCCGGACCCCGGCGCGGATCGCCGAGCTGCTCGCCGCCCGGGGCTACGGCACCAGCCGGCTCACCGTGCTCGGCGGGCTCGGCGGCCCGGAGGAGGAGGTCCGCACCGGGACCGCGGCCACCTGGTCGCAGCCGGCGCCGCCACTGGCGGTCACCGCGGTCGAGTGCCGGGCCGACCGGGGCACCGCGCCGCTGCCGACCACGCCCGGGCTGCCCGACGCCGCGTACGAGCACGACGGGCAGCTCACCAAGTCCGAGGTGCGCGCGATCACCCTGGCCCGCCTCGCCGCCGTGCCCGGGCAGCTGTTGTGGGACGTCGGCGCGGGCGCGGGCTCGATCGGCATCGAGTGGATGCGGGCGCACCCCACCTGCCGGGCCGTCGCCGTCGAGGCCTCCGCCGAGCGGGCCGAGCGGATCGCCCGCAACGCCGCCCGGCTCGGCGTCCCGTACCTGCGGGTCGTGCACGGCGCCGCGCCCGAGGTGCTGGCCCGGCTGGCGGCGCCGGACGCGGTGTTCGTCGGCGGCGGTCTCACCACCCCGGGTGTGCTGGAGGCCTGCTGGGACGCGCTGGTGTCCGGCGGCCGGCTGGTGGCCAACGCGGTGACCGTGGAGAGCGAGGGGGTGCTGGCCGGCTGGCACGCCCGTGCAGGCGGCGAGCTGGTGCGGGTCGCCGTCGCGCGGGCCGAGCCAGTGGGCTCCTTCACCGGCTGGAGGCCCGCGATGCCCGTGACCATCTTCAGCACGGCGAAGCCATGACGGTGCACTTCATCGGGGCCGGGCCGGGAGCGGCCGACCTGGTCACCCTCCGCGCGGCGCGGCTGATCGCCACCGCCCCCGTCTGCCTCTACGCCGGCGCGCTGGTGCCGCGCGAGCTGCTCGACACCGCGCCGCCCGGCGCCCGGCTGGTCGACACCGCCGACCTCGACCTCGACCAGATCACCGCCGAGCTGGTCGCGGCGCACGCGGCCGGCCTCGACGTCGCCCGCCTGCACTCCGGGGACCCGTCGGTCTACAGCGCGATGGCCGAGCAGATGCGCCGCCTGGACGCCGCCGGGGTGCCCTACGAGGTCGTGCCCGGGGTGCCGGCGTTCGCGGCGGCGGCCGCGGCGCTCAAGCGGGAGCTCACCGTGCCGGGGGTGGGGCAGACCGTCGTCCTCACCCGGACGTCGGCCCGGTCCACGCCCATGCCGCCGGGGGAGGAGCTGGCCGCCTACGCCGCCACGGGGGCGACCCTGGTGCTGCACCTGGCGGTGCAGCGGATCGCCGAGCTGGCGCCGCAGCTGGCCGAGCACTACGGCGCCGACGGGCCGGTGGCGGTGGTGGCCCGTGCCAGCCGGGACGACGAGCTGGTGCTGCGGGGCACGCTGACCGACATCGCGCAGCAGGTCGAGGACGCCGGCGTGCGGCGGACGGCGGTCGTCGTCGTCGGCCCGGTGCTCACCGCCGAGCAGTTCCCCGACAGCCACCTCTACTCGGCGACCCGCCCCCGCTGAGCGGAGGAGGACTGTGCGCGTGACGCGGACGAGACCCCTGCGCTCACGCGCGGCCGACCACGGCGCCGGCCCGGTCGACCACCACGACGTCGACCGCGACCGGAGCGCCGCGCAGCACCCCGAGCGCGGTCCTGCGGGCACCGGCGGCCACCAGGTCGCCCAGCGGCAGCCCCGCCGCCTGGCACTGCTGCAGCGCGTGGAGCGCGGTGTTCGCCCGCCGGACGCCCTCGACCAGCTCCGGGGGGCCGCCCGCGTCCCGGATCATCGCCGCCAGCGAATCGGTCGACACCTGGGACCGGCCCGAGTGCAGGTCCAGGTGGCCGTCGGCGAGCTTGGCCAGCTTCCCGATGCCCCCGGCGACGGTCAGCCGCGGCACCGGGTGGCGCCGCAGGTACTTGAGGACGGCGCCGGCGAAGTCCCCCATGTCCAGCAGCGCGTCCTCGGGCAGCCCGTAGAGCTGGGTGACCACCCGCTCGCTGGTGGAGCCGGTGCAGCCGGCCACGTGCTGGTGCCCGGCCGCGCGGGCGACGTCGATGCCCCGCCGGATCGAGTCGATCCACGACGAGCAGGAGTAGGGGACGACGACGCCGGTCGTGCCGAGGATGGACAGGCCGCCGAGGATCCCCAGCCGCGGGTTCCAGGTCCTGCGGGCCAGCTCCTCGCCGTTCTCCACCGAGACCTCGACGACGACGTCCCCGCTGCCGCCGTGCCGGGCCGCGACCGCCGCCACGTGCTCGCGGATGAACTGCCGCGGCATCGGGTTGATCGCCGGCTCGCCGACCGGCAGCGGCAGGCCCGGCTTGGTGACCGTGCCGACGCCGGGCCCGGCGCGGAAGAGCGCGCCGCTGCCGGGCTCGCCGTGGGTGACGCGCACCGACACCAGGGCGCCGTGGGTGACGTCGGGGTCGTCGCCGGCGTCCTTGACCACGCCGGCGCAGGCCTCGACGCCCGGCGACAGCGACTCGGTGGCCAGCGCGAACGTGGGGTGCCGGTCGTTCGGCAGGTCGATGCCCACCGGGTCGGGGAACTCGCCGGTGAGCAGCGCGGTGTAGGCAGCCGTGGTCGCGGCGGTCGCGCAGGCGCCCGTCGTCCAGCCGGAGCGCAGCCCCGAGGTGCGCTCCCGCCCGGCCTCCGTCACCGCCTCAGCATGCACGGGCGGCGGACGTGACCGGCCGGGTGCTGGTGCTCGGCGGTACGGGGGAGGCCCGGCGGCTGGCCGAGCGGCTGGTCGCCGAGGGCGTCGACGTGCTCAGCTCGCTGGCCGGCCGGGTCGCCGACCCGGTGCTGCCGCCCGGGGAGGTCCGCATCGGCGGGTTCGGGGGCGCCGAGGGCCTGGCCGCGGCGCTGGACGAGGTCGCCGCGCTGGTCGACGCCACCCACCCCTTCGCGGCCACGATGACCGCGCACGCCGCAGCGGCCGCGGCCGCGACGGGGACGGCGCTGCTGCGGCTGCAGCGGCCCGGCTGGACGGCCGGGCCCGGGGACGACTGGCGCTGGGTGGACTCGCTGGAGCAGGCCGCGGAGAGCGTGGCCGGGGCCGGGTCGGTGTTCGTCACCACCGGCCGGCGGGGGCTGGCCGCCTTCGCCGGACTGCGCGGCTCCTGCCTGGTGCGCGCGGTCGACCCACCCGCGCCGCCGCTGCCGGCACGGACGACCGTGGTGCTCGCCCGGGGGCCGTTCACCGTGGAGGAGGAGCTCGCGCTGATGCGCGAGCACGCCGTCGAGGTCGTCGTCACCAAGGACAGCGGGGGCGGGATGACCGCCGCCAAGCTCACCGCGGCGAGGGAGCTGCGGCTGCCGGTGGTCGTCGTCCGCCGGCCACCGGTGCCGCCCGGCGTGCCCGTCGTGGCCACCGTGGAGGAGGCGCTGGCCTGGCTGCACGCCCGGTGAGGGCGCTAGCTGCTCGCCGGCCAGAACGCCCAGGCCGTCGTCCACACGATGCCGATGGACACCAGCAGGGCGACCGGGACGTGCGCGGCGATCTGCCCGGAGCTGCCGAGCCAGGCCTGGAGGAAGGTGAGCAGGAAGGTCGCGCCGCTCAGCGCGGCCGGCCACCACACGCCGGTGCGCCGCCCGTGCAGTCCGGTGGCCAGCAGGAGGAGGCCGGTGGACACGTGCAGGGCGATCGCCCCCGCGCCGTGCCCGCCACCGCCGGTGCCGCCGGTCATCAACTGTCCGGCGGAGAAGAACTGCCAGAGCAGCACGATCACCGACAGCGCGGCGGCTGCCTGCACCGGCCGGATCGTGGACGTGGGCGCTGCGACGGTGGTGTCACGGGTCCGGGTCATCGGGTCCTCCGGTGCGGGGTCGAGGAGAAGTGTTTGAAGATTGGAGCACCATCGGCAGGGCGGCGCCAGAGCCCGGGACCGGACGATCACTCCCCGAAGCGGGGGGAAGCGACCGGTGACCCGCCTGGTCCTCTTCGACCTCGACGGCACCCTCGTCGACTCCTCGCCGGGGATCCACGCGTCGGTGCGGGTGGCCGCCGCCGCGCTGGGCCTGCCCGACCCCACGCCCGAGCAGCTGCGGGCGATGGTCGGCCCGCCCCTGCAGGACGGGTTCGCGCTCGTGCTCGGCGTCCCGCCGGCCGACGTCCCGCGTGCGGTGGCCGCCTACCGCGCGCACCACGCCGCGGGTGCGCTGCTCGACGTGACCGTCCACGACGGCATCCCCGAGCTGCTCGCCGCGCTGCGGGCCCGCGGCGCCACGCTGGCGGTGGCCACCAGCAAGCCGGAGACCTTCGCCGTCCGCGTTCTCCGGCACACCGGCCTGCTGGACGCCTTCGCCGGTGTGCACGGAGCCACCCTCGACGGCGCCGTCCGGCACAAGGACCAGGTCGTGGCCGCGGCGCTGGCCGCCCACCCCGGAGGGCGCGACCCGGTGCTGGTCGGGGACCGCGCCCACGACGTCCTCGGCGCCGCGGCGCACGGGCTGCCGTGCATCGGCGCCGGCTGGGGGCCGGCCGAGGACGGCGAGCTGGAGGCGGCCGGCGCGGCCGTGGTGGTGGCCACCCCGGCGGAGGTGCTGACGGCGCTGGGCCGGAAAATGGGCTGACCCGCCGGCCGTTCTCCCGCAGGATGTCCGCCGGCAGTCGGACGGTGAACGAGGGAGGACGCACGGTGAACGCGCTGACCGAGAAGCAGGTACGGCGCTCGTTCGTCAACTGCTCGCGCGGGGAGGCCGGCGGCCTGACCCTGCCGCCGGGCTTCGGCGAGGTCGACTGGGCCGAGCTGGAGGTGCTCGGCTGGCGGGACCCCAAGGCGCCGCTGCGCGGCTACCTGGTCCTCGAGGTCGACGAGGAGCCGCTGGGCATCGCGGTCCGTGCCGCCGAGAGCAGGATGTCCAGCCGGACGGCGGCCATGTGCCTGCTGTGCCAGACGGCGCAGCCCGGGGACGGCGTCTCGCTGTTCACCGCGCGGCGGGAGGGCGAGGCCGGGCGCAACGGCAACACCGTCGGCACCTACATGTGCGCGGACCTCGCCTGCTCGCACCGGGTCCGGACCGACATCCCGCCGTGGCTGCAGGACCGCGACCCGGCCGAGGTGGTGGCCGAGCGGGCCGCGGAGCTGCACGAGCGGGTGCGCGCGTTCGTCGCCGCCGTCCGCCGCTGACCCGGTCGTCGGTCGACGGGCCGGGCCGGCCCCGTCCAGGGCCCACCCCGAGCCTGCGAGGGCTGGGGAGGACGGGGTCCTTCCTCACGCGGCGTCCGTGGCGTGACTCCGCGCCGCGGTCCGCTCCTCGCTCGCTGGCGCTCGCTGCGATGCTCCCGCGGCCGTCGTCACGCGGCGTCCGTGGCGTGACTCCGCGCCGCGGTCCGCTCCTCGCTCGCTGGCGCTCGCTGCGATGCTCCCGCGGCCGTCGTCACGCGGCGACCGGCTCGGCCTGCTCCACCGGCTCGGCCCGCCGCAGGGTGCGCCGCCGGCGCAGCAGGCCGGCCACCGCGACCAGCGCCAGCGCGATCACCGCGACGCCGTAGACCTCCGCGGTCGGCTGCAGGCCGACCTCGCCGGCGGCCAGCCCGGCGACGACCGCCGGCACGCTGAAGCCCAGGTAGCCGACGACGAAGATGCTGGCGAACAGCCCCGCCCGCTGGCCCGGGGCGACGCCGGCGGTGACCGTGGCGACCGCGCCGAGGAACGCCGACCCGAAGCCGAAGCCCGACACCGCGGCGGCGACGAAGAACAGCGCCACGCTGCCGGTGAGCAGCGAGACGATCGTGCCCGCGACGCCGGCGGCGAACACCAGGCAGCCCACGAGCATCGCCGTGTGCGGCGCCGCGGCGCGCATGCCCACGCCGCCGACGGCGCCCATGCCCTGCATCGCCAGGATCAGCAGGCTGCCCACGAGGTGGTCCTCGATGCCGAAGACGCCGGCCGTGAGGGAGGGGCCGAGGGAGAGGTAGAGGCCGCCCAGCGCCCACATCGCCACCAGGCAGGGCAGCGCGACGAGGAAGGCCCCCCGCTGCGCGCGGGGCACGTGCACCTGCGGCCGGAGCGAGGCCAGCGCGCCCGGCAGCCGCGGCGAGGACTCCGGCAACAGCAGGGCCACCCCGGCGGCGAGGACGAAAAGCGTGGTGAGCGTGCCGAACACCCAGTCCGTGGGTGCGGGGACGAACTCCACCGCCAGGCCCGCGCCCACGGCACCGAGCGCCAGGGCGAATCCGGGGGAGGCGCTGTTGACCAGGGCGCCCAGTGGGCGGTCGGTGCGCTGCAGGTCCAGCAGGGTCGCGCCGAGGGCGCCGGTCAGGGCGCCCACGGACAGGCCCTGCACGACCCGGGCGGCCAGCAGCCAGCCGACGCCGTCCGCCGCGAGGAACAGCACGCTGGCGACCACCTGGAGGAGCAGGCCGGCGGCGATCACCGGACGGCGCCCGACGTGGTCCGACAGCGCGCCGACCACCAGCAGGGCGAGCAGCAGGGCGATCGCGTAGATGCCGAAGACCGTGGTGAGGACGCCGGGGGAGAACCCGAAGCGCTCCTGGTAGACGCGGTAGAGCGGGGAGGGCACCCCTGAGGCGGCGAGCACCAGCACCAGCAGCGTCGCGACCGACCAGAACGCGGTCCTCGGGGGCAGGCGGCGGGAGGGCACGACAACGAGCAAGCCCTCCCGCCGCGACCGCATTCCCCGGCCGGCGGCGGGTCGCCCCGGTCAGCGCCGCTCGAAGCCCGGCGGCAGGACGACGTCGTCGCGGGTGAGGTCGTGCACCGAGGACCGGCCCAGGCCCAGCAGCGCCTCGTCGATGCCCTGCCGGATGATCGACAGCACGTTCTGCACGCCGCGCTCGCCGTTCGCGGCCATGCCCCACAGGTAGGCGCGGCCGATCATCACGGCCTTGGCGCCCAGGGCCATCGCCTTGACCACGTCGGCGCCGCGCCGCACGCCGCCGTCCATGAGCACCTCGACCCGGTCGCCGACGGCGTCGACGATCGCCGGCAGGGAGCGGATCGCGCCGGGGGTGCTGTCGAGGTTGTTGCCGCCGTGCGTGGAGACCGAGATCGCGCTCACACCGGCGTCCACCGCGCGGCGGGCGTCGTCGACCCGCGTGACGCCCTTGAGCATGAACGGCCCGCCCCACTGCTCACGCAGCCAGGCGACGTCCTCCCACGTCGGGAGGGGGGTGCCCATCCACTCGCCGTACGCGCCGAAGAAGTTCGGCGGCTCCTGGTCGCCCAGGGCCAGGTTCGGCACGCGCAGCTCGGGGATCGAGCCGGTGCGCAGGTAGGTGGCCAGCCAGCGCGGCTTGCGCAGCACCTCGGGGGCGAACGCGACCGCGTTCCTCAGGTCGATCTTCTCCGGGATCGGCGGGCTGCCCCAGTCGCGGCGCGAGGCGAACGACCAGTCCAGGGTCATGATCAGGCCCTTGGCGCCGGCGGCGCGGGCCCGCTCGGCGCGGGCGAGGATCGTCTCCCGCGAGCCCACCCAGTACATCTGGAAGAACAGCTTGTCGTTGGCGGCGCCCACCTCCTCGACCGGCTTGCTGGCGAAGGAGGACAGGCCCATCGCGACGTCCTCGGACTTGGCGGCCCGGGCCACGGCGACCTCCCCGTCGGGGTGGACCGCCTGTACGCCGGTGGGCGAGATGAGCACCGGCATGGAGACCTGCTGGCCCATGACCGTGGTCGCCGTCTCCCGCTTGGCGGAGAGGCCCGCCACGTGCGGGCGCCAGGTGATCTCGTCGAAGGCGGCGACGTTGTCGCTGGCCGTCAGGCCCTTCTCGGTGCCGGCGACCAGCGCGAGGTAGACCGACCGCGGCAGCCGCTTCCTCGCGCGGTGCTGGGCCTCCTCGACGGTCTCGAACCAGTCCTTGGTGCTCGCCATGGGTCCCTCCGCGGTCGACAGCCGGGTGGCGGGACCGGATTCCGGTGACGCCCGCCACGTCCCGCGACATGGTGCCAGGGGTGGCACTGAGTGTCACGGGGCTCGTGCCAGGTCCCGCCCCGGGGACGGGAGGGTCTCGCCCTACCCCAGGTGGGACGGGTGCGAGCGGGGGCTGTAGACGGCGCCGGTCGGGCTGACCCGGGTCTGCGAGGAGCCCACGAGCACCAGGCAGCGCATGTCGACCGTCTCCGGGTCGAGCGCGCCGAGCGTGGTGACCGTGACCCGCTCCTCGGGCCCGCCGACGTCCCGGCCCACGACGACGACCGTGTCCGGGTCCCGGACCTCCAGCAGGACCTCCCGCGCGAGGCCCAGCTGCGCGGGGCGGGCCTTCGACCGGGGGTTGTAGAGGGCGATGACCAGGTCGGCGGCGGCGGCGTGGCGCAGCCGGTCGACGACGACGTCCCAGGGCTTGCGGACGTCGGAGAGGCTCAGGACGGCGAAGTCGTGACCCAGCGGGGCGCCCACCCGGGCGGCGACGGCCTGGGCGGCGGTCAGCCCCGGCAGCACCCGCACCGGGACACCGGCGAACTCCGGCCGCGCCGCCACCTCGAGGACGGCCGCGGCCATCGCGAAGACGCCCGGGTCGCCGCTGGAGACGACGGCCACGCGCCGTCCGCCCCTCGCCAGCTCCAGGGCGTGCGCCGCCCGCTCGGCCTCCACCCGGTTGTCGCTGGGGTACCGGGTCTGCCGCGGGTTGACCGGCACGCGGTCCAGGTAGGGCCCGTAGCCCACCAGGTCGTCCGCGGCGGCGAGCGCCTCGGCCGCCTCGGGCGTGGTCCACGAACGCCGGCCCGGACCCAGCCCGACCACGACCACCTCGCCGGTGCGGGGGGCGGACTCGTCGTGCTGCTCGGGCCCCGGCACCGGCCCGGTCAGCGGGCTGGGCAGGAGGGCGAGGGAGAAGTACGGGACCGTCGCCGGGTCGACGTCGGCCAGCGGCAGACAGCGCTGGCGGTCGGTGGTCGCCCGCTCGACGTACAGCGCGCGGTCGAGGACGCCGGAGCGGTCGAACGCCTCCCGCACCTGCGGGAAGGTGCGGCCCAGCTTGAGGACCGCGGCCGAGTCGGTGGTGGCCAGCTCCTCGGCCAGGCGTTCGGCGCCGAGGGTCCCCGGCAGCACGGTCAGGACCTCGTCGCGCTCGACCAGCGGCCGACCGACCGCCGCGGCGGCTCCGCTCACGCTGGTCACGCCGGGCACGACCTCGGTGGGGTAGCGGTGCGCGAGCCGCTTGTGCATGTGCATGTAGGAGCCGTAGAAGAACGGGTCCCCCTCGGCCAGGACGACGACGTCGCGCCCGGCGTCCAGGTGGGCGGCGAGCCGGGCCGCGGCCGCCTCGTAGAACTCGTCGATCGCACCCTGGTAGCCCCCGGGGTGGTCGGTGGTCTCGGTGGTGACCGGGTAGACCAGCAGCTCCTCGACCTGCCCCTCGCGCAGGTAGGGCGCGGCGACGGCGCGGGCGACCGACCGGCCGTGCTGGGCGGCGTGGAAGGCGACCACGTCGGCGGCGGTGATGAGCCGGGCGGCCTTGACGGTGACCAGCTCGGGGTCGCCCGGGCCGAGCCCCACCCCGTACAGACGGCCGGTGCTCACTCGATGCCCCCCGCTCCTCGCTCGTGCCTCGCTCACGGGCTCCCGCCCCTGCCCGCTCACTCGGCCTCGCTCGCGATCGCGTTGACCGCGGCGGCGGTGATCGCGCTGCCCCCGCGACGGCCGCGGACGACGAGGAACTCCAGGTCGCTCGCCGCCAGGGCCTCCTTGGACTCCGCGGCGCCGATGAACCCGACCGGGACGCCGACGACCGCGGCCGGACGGGGCGCCCCGGCGGCGACCATCTCCAGCAGGTGGAACAGCGCGGTGGGCGCGTTGCCGATGGCCACGACCGCGCCGTCCAGCCGGTCGCGCCAGAGCTCGAGCGCCGCGGCCGTGCGGGTGGTGCCCAGCTCCGCGGCGAGGCCGGGGGTGCGCGGGTCGTCCAGCGTGCAGACCACGTCGTTGTCCGCGGGCAGCCGGCGGCGGGTGATGCCGGAGGCCACCATCTGCGCGTCGCAGAGCACCGGGGCGCCGGCGTCGAGCGCCGCCCGGGCCCGCGCGACGACGCCGGGGGAGAAGGCGAGGTCCTCGACGAGGTCGACCTGCCCGCAGGCGTGGATCATCCGCACCGCCACTCGGGCGACGTCCCCGGGCAGGCCGGCCAGGTCGGCCTCGGCGCGGATCGTCGCGAACGAGCGCCGGTAGATCTCGGCGCCGTCCTTCACGTACTCGAACATCACGCCTTCCCGATCCGGTACCCGGTCCCCGTCGCCACCACGTCCACGACCGTCCCCTGCGGGCGGCCGCAGCGGCGCTCGCACCCGGCCCAGTGCTGCCGCGCACCACCTCCGGGCAGGACGCCGGTCGCGACGGCGTGCGCCGCGTCGGCCCGGACGTCGGCCCGGCTCTTCGCGCACCCCGGCCGTCCGGCGCAGGCGGTGACCCGCAGCCAGGCGCTGTCCGGGTCGAGCACCAGCCCGGCGGCGGTGAGCACGGGCGCGGCGGCGTCGTCGGGGAGGTCGGGCAGGACGACGCTGCGCCACGGGGTGAGCTGCAGGTCGCGGGCGACACCGGACACCAGCGCGGCCTGGTCGGCGGTCAGCCGGCCCAGCGGGACGACGGCGACCAGCGCCACGCGCCCGTCGTCCTGCCGCACGGGTCCCGCCGGGACCGAGCCCCCGGAGCCGGGCTCGGCGCGGCCCGCGGACCCACCCAGGCGGGCGGCGACGCGGGCGGGGCCGTCGTCGAGCTCGGCCAGCCGCCAGGCCGGGGAGCCCTGCGCGGCGCGCTCGTCGAGGAAGGCCCGCGTGGCGGCGAGGGCGAGCGCCACCGCGTCGTCGGGGGCCACCCGCAGGCCGGTGTCGGCGCCGGCGAGGGTGAGGGCGACGGTGCCGGGGCACAGGGCGCGCAGGCCGACGTCCCCACCGAGACCGGCGACGTCGCCGCGGCCGTCGTCGACGGTCAGCAGGAACCGGCCCGGCAGGGCGGCGAACGCCGGATCCGCGCACAGGCCGGCGTCGAGTGCGGCCACCCACGGCCGGACGTCGAGCCGCCCGCCGGCCCGACCGGTGAGCGCGCTGGCCAGCACGTTGCGCACCCGCTCGTGCGTGGCGCTGGGCAACAGCCCGGCGGCGGCGAGCCGGTCGCCGAGCGCGGCCTCCGTGCCCGGCGCCAGGCCGCGCAGCTGCACGTTGCCGCGGCTGGTCAGCTCCAGGGCGCCGTCCCCGAGGTCGTGCGCCGCGCCGGCGAGGACCCGCAGCTGGGCCGCGGTGAGCAGCCCCCCGGGCACCCGCACGCGCGCCAACGCCCCGTCGGCCGCGGCGTGGGTCTGCAGCGCGCCGGGGCAGGCGTCACCGCGGAGGCGGGCGGCGGGGATGGCGGTCATGGCGCTGGCGAGATTACGTCCCGCCCGCGCCGGCGCTATCGGCGCAGCTCGCGCCCGCTGTCGTCGAAGGACATCCACACCCGCCGGCGGTCGGCCCGCGAATGCACCCGGGCCATCGCCTCGACCCGGCGTCGCTGGTCCTCGGTGGCGACGTGCTGGACGACGGCGACCTCGGCGTCGCGCATCGCCCGCTCGGCGGCGACCTCCGCCGGCGTGGACGGGAGGTCCTCGTCGTACTCCTCCTCGACCGCCCGCGGGTGCGCGTACGGGCTGTCGTCGGGCAGGTGCCCACCGATCCGGCCGTAGGCACCGAGCACCAGCAGCAGCAGGCCGACGACGACGGAGAAGGCGACGTTCTCGAACTCGAACGCCAGGAAGTTGAACGAGGTGCGCAGCACCGCCAGGTTCACCAGGGCGGAGAGCAGGAACAGCGCGCCGATGACGATCATCACGGTCGAGGCGGTGCGGGGGCTGCGCGCGGCGGCCACCAGGAGCACGAGCGCCACGACGACCGAGATGGTCGACAGCAGGCCGTTGGACGACAGGCCGAGGACGCGTTCACCCTCGGTCGAGAAGAAGTCCAGGCGGTCGGCGAAGCCGAGCAGGCCGAAGACCAGGAGGAACAGCGCCACCAGGACGGCGCCGATGCGCTGGACCATGAACACACGGGCGCCCAGGTGCCTCTCCTCGGCGGTGGGCTGCGGTGTCGTGCGGTGCGGGAGGTGCAGACGACGTGCCATGACGACTCCCCTGAGGAGTGGGACGGTGCCCATTGTTCGCCTCCCGGACGGTTCCGGGATGCGGTCGGCCCGGGGAATCCGGGGAAGGCGGGGACGCTCCGCACCGTTGCACCGGACATGACCCGGCCGTTCGAGATCGACCTGCACTCGGAGTTCCTCCGCGCGGACCTGTTCCTCGCGATGGGGCAGCCGATCGAGGCGGCGAAGGTGCTCGCGGCCGTCGTCGAGGCCGAGCCGGGCAACCAGGCGGCCCTCGAGCTGCTCGCCCGCGCCTACTTCGGCTCGGCGCAGCTCGGTCGCGCCGAGGAGACGCTGTCCCGGCTGGTCGCGCTCGCCCCGGCCAACGGGTGGGCGCGCCGGGCCCTCGCCCGCACGCTGGAGCGGCAGAGCCGTCCCGGCGAGGCGGTGGCGCACCACCGGGTGGCCGACGCGCTCGGCGCCGACTGAAGCCCGGGCCCGACGAGGGAGGAGCAGCCGTGACCAGCAGCCGGATCACCACCTGCGGGGTCTGCGGGCGCCGCAACCGCGTGCCCGCGGCCGCGGCGGGCACCCCCCGGTGCGGGCAGTGCCGCACGCCTCTGCCCTGGGTGGCCGACGCCGGGGACGAGGACTTCGCGGAGGTGGCCGAGCGGTCCCCGGTCCCCGTGCTCGTCGACCTGTGGGCGACGTGGTGCGGACCGTGCCGCGCGGTCAGTCCCGTCCTCGAGCGGCTGGCCGCGGCCTCGGCCGGCCGGGTGAAGCTGGTGAGGGTCGACGTCGACCGCGCACCGCGGTTGGCCCGGCGGTTCGCCGTCCAGGCCGTGCCCACGCTGCTCGTCCTGGACCGGGGTGAGGTCCTGGCCCGCCAGGCCGGCGCCGCACCGGAGCCGGCGCTGCGCGCCTGGCTCGACGAGGCCCTCGCCTCGCGCACCGGCGGCTCCGGGCGTCCCTGACCGGCGGGGGCGCTGACCGCACCCCTCATCGGCCGCGCTGCGCGGCCCAGGGGCGATGCCGGACGCGCCGGCCGGGTGCTGTCGGTCCCGCCTGGCAGCCTGTGCCCGTGCCCACCCTGGACGACGTCGCCGCGGCGGTGCGCGCGGCCTGGTGCATCGAGACCTGCGACGACGTGGACGTGCCGGACTGGACGCCGGAGAACCCCGCCCGCGGCCAGTGCGGCGCCACCGCCCTGACGGTGCACGACCTGCTCGGCGGGGAGCTGTTGCTGGCCGACGTGCGCCGGCCGGACGGCTCGCTGCAGGGCGTGCACTGGTGGAACCGGCTGCCCGACGGGACCGAGGTCGACCTCACCCGCGAGCAGTTCGCGGCCCTCGAGGTCGTGCAGGCCCCGCGGGTCGTCGAGCGCCCGCCGGGCCCGCCGCGCCGCTGCGCCGGGCAGTACCGGCGGCTGCGGGAGGACGTGTCCGCCGCTCTGACGGGCTGACCTCAGCCGACCCGCTCGGCGGCCGCCCGCATCGCCTCCCGGGCGATCGCCGGCGGCGCGGCGAAGTCGAAGGCCCGGAACAGCACGGCGTGCTCCACCCCCAGCGCCGGGCCCTGCAGCGCGGTGATCCCCGGGATCATCACGCGGGGCGGCGGGTGGCCCGGGATCCCCGCCAGGTACTGGCCGTGGGCCTCCAGCGAGGCCACGCCGCGTTCCAGCGGCTCGCCGGTCACGTCGACGCCGTGGGTCGGGCGGGGGTCGCCGCTCACGAGCAGCCAGCGCACCGCGACCGGCTCGAGCCCCTCGTCGAGCAGGTCGGGGAAGACCCACCGGTTGCCGGCGTCCCGCAGCGCGTCCAGCGCCGCGAGCCCGGCGACCCGGTGGTCGGCCTGGTTGAGCCCGGCGACGAACTCGACGTCCCACGACCCCACGAGCAGGGCGTCGGGCCGGTACCCGCGGATCACCCGCGCGATGTCCCGGCGCAGCCCCAGGCCGTACTCCAGCACGCCGTCGGGGTGGTCGAGGAACCGGACGTCGGTCACGCCGACCACGTCGGCCGCCGCCACCTGCTCCGCCGTCCGCAGCCGCGCGGTCTCCTCGGGCCGGAGCGCGTCCATGCCCGCCTCGCCCCGGGTGAGGAGCAGGTAGGCGACGTCGATCCCGCGCGCGGTCCAGGCCGCGACGGCCGAGGACGTGCCGTACTCCACGTCGTCGGGGTGGGCGACGACGCACAGCACGCGGGAGAACGCGTCGGCGGGGAACGGCGCCACCGGGGGCGGACCCATGCGCGGCAGGCTAGGGCCGCGGAGCGGTCGCCGGCCCCCGACCGCTCCGGCCCCTCCCGGGTGCCGGAGCGTCGCCACCCGCAGGAGCCGGACAGGTGGACGCGGGTCAGCCCCGGGTCAGCCGCAGCAGGGAGCGGGCGCCGCGCTGGAACTCGTAGCCGACGTCCTGGACCTCCGCTGCCACCCCCGCCGCGGCGAGGTCGGCGACGAGCCCGTCGAGCAGGCCCGGCAGCGGCCGGCCCGCCTGGTCGACCAGCGGGTACACCCGCACCTGGCCGCGGCTGACCCGGACCAGCTCCAGGGCCGCCGCCCGGTGGAAGGCGCGGTCGAGCCGGTCGGCGTAGGTGAACAGCAGGTGGGAGGAGAGGACGAGGTCGAACGCGCCGTCGCGGAAGGGCAGCGCGGGCAGGGCCGCGCAGACGTAGCGGCCGGGGGTCGCGGCGCGGTCGGCGGTGAAGGCCCGTGCCGCCTCCGCGCGCAGCCGGGCGTGGCCGGCCGGGTCGCCGTGGAAGTCCCAGACGTAGCGGTCGGCGTGCGCCTGCGCCCAGGCCCGACCGCGCTCCAGCTCGCCGGCCAGCCGCGCCCCGAGCGCGGCCGGCGGGGTGGCGTACACCGGGTCGACGGCGACCGCGTCGGTCCCGCGCGCCCGGGCGACCGCGGTGAAGCCCGCGCCGCCGCCGGGGCAGTCCAGGACGCGGCCGGCGAGGTCGGCGTCGGTGAGGCCGAACATGGCCCGGTACTCCTCGAACGACCGGGCGCTGACCAGGTACTCCCCGATGCTCAGGTCGCCGACGGGCTCGCGCACCGCCGGACGGTAGCGTCTGCCCACCTGACGCGGCAGTCGACGAGGAAGCCGGTGCGAACCCGGCGCGGTCCCGCCACTGTGTGCCCGGTCCCGGGCGAGCCAGACACTCCGGCTGCCGTGACCGACGACCCGGGGCGCGGACCCCGAGTGAGGACCTGCCCGTGTTCACGCTGCTCTCCACCAGCGACACCGACCTGCTCTCCGCCCGCGCGAGCGGCGCGCCGTGGCGGCTGGGCAACCCCGCCCGGCTGGACGCCGACGGGGTCGCCGCGCTGGTCGAGGGCGCGCAGCTGGTCGTCGTCCGGCTGCTGGGGGTGCGGCGGCAGTTCGAGGAGCTGCTGGCGCCGCTGCTGGCCGGGCCGGCGCCGGTCGTCGTCCTCGGCGGGGAGCTGCTGCCCGACGCCGAGCTGATGGAGCTGTCCACCGTCCCGATGGGCGTGGCGACCGAGGCGCACGGCTACCTCGCGCAGGGCGGGCCGGGCAACCTGGTCCAGCTGCACCGGTTCCTCTCCGACACGGTGCTGCTGACGGGGGAGGGGTTCGAGCCGCCGGCGGTCGCGCCGGACTGGGGTGTGCTGGAGCGGGAGAGCCGGGGGAGCGGCCCGACGATCGCCGTCCTCTACTACCGGGCGCACCACCTGGCCGGGAACACCGCCTTCGTCGAGGCACTGTGCACCGCGGTCGAGGACGCCGGTGGCCGTCCGCTGCCGGTGTTCGTCAGCTCGCTGCGCGGCGTGCCCGACGACCTGCTCCAGCTGCTCCGGACCGCCGACGCGCTGGTGGTCACCGTGCTGGCCGCCGGTGGGTCGAGGCCCGCGACCGCGCAGGCCGGCGGGGACGACGGCGCCTGGGACGTCGGCGCGCTGGCCTCGTTGGACGTGCCGGTGCTGCAGGGGCTGTGCCTGACCCGCTCCCGCGAGGAGTGGTTGGCCGACGACGACGGGCTCTCGCCGCTGGACGTCGGCAACCAGGTCGCGATCCCGGAGTTCGACGGCCGGCTGGTCAGCGTGCCGTTCTCCTTCAAGGAGACCGACGCCGACGGGCTGACCAACTACGTCGCCGACCCCGAGCGCGCCGCGCGGGTGGCCGGGACGGCGGTCGCGCACGCGCGCCTGCGGTCGGTGCCGCCCGCCGAACGGCGGATCGTCGTGATGCTGTCGGCCTACCCCACCAAGCACGCGCGGATCGGCAACGCCGTCGGGCTCGACACCCCGGCGTCGCTCGTCCGGCTGCTGGCGGCGATGCAGGGGGCCGGCTACGACCTCGGCCCCTTCGACGGGCCCGCCGCCCTGCCCGGCGTCGCCGACCTGGACGGCGACGCGCTGGTGCACGCGCTGATCGCCGCGGGCGGCCAGGACGCCGACTGGCTCACCGAGGAGCAGCTGTCGGGCAACCCGGTCCGCATCCCGGCCGCCGACTACCGCGCCTTCTTCGACACGCTCCCGGACGACCTGCGCGCGGCGATGGTCGAGCACTGGGGCCAGCCGCCGGGCTCGCTGTTCGTGGACCGGGACGAGATCGTCTTCGCCGCGCTGCGCGCCGGGAACGTCGTGGTGATGGTCCAGCCGCCGCGCGGCTTCGGGGAGAACCCGATCGCCATCTACCACGACCCGGACCTGCCGCCGTCCCACCACTACCTGGCCGCCTACTGGTGGCTGCGTTCGGTGTTCGGCGCGCACGCCCTGGTGCACGTCGGCAAGCACGGCAACCTGGAGTGGCTGCCCGGCAAGACGGTCGGGCTGTCGGCCTCCTGCGCGCCGGACGCCGCGATCGGGGACCTGCCGCTGGTCTACCCGTTCCTGGTCAACGACCCGGGCGAGGGCTCGCAGGCCAAGCGGCGGGCGCACGCCACGCTGGTCGACCACATGGTCCCGCCGATGGCCCGCGCGGAGTCCTACGGCGACATCGCCCGGCTGGAGCAGCTGCTCGACGAGCACGCCAACGTCGCGGCGATGGACCCGGCGAAGCTGCCGGCGGTGCGCGCGCAGATCTGGACGCTGCTCCAGGCGGCCAAGCTCGATCACGACCTCGGGCTGGCGGAGCGGCCGGAGGACGACCACTTCGACGAGATGATCCTGCACGTCGACGGCTGGCTCTGTGAGATCAAGGACTCGCAGATCCGCGACGGCCTGCACGTGCTCGGCGTGCCCCCGACCGGCTCCGACCGCGTGGACCTCGTGCTGGCGATGCTCCGCGCCCGGCAGGTCTGGGGCGGCGCGGTGGCCCTGCCGGGGCTGCGGGAGGCGCTGGGGCTGGCCGAGGGCGCGTCCCGGGCCGACACCGACGCCGTCGAGTCCCTCGCCGCCGCGCTGGTTTCGGGCATGGAGGAGGCCGGCTGGACGGCGTCGGCGGTGCCCTCGGTGGCGGCCGCCGTCCTCGGGGCGCCGGCCGAGCCGGTCGAGGCGGTGCTCCGGTTCGCCGTCGACGAGGTCGTCCCGCGGCTGGAGCGGACCACCGACGAGATGGACGCCGTCCTGCACGCGCTCGACGGCGGGTACGTGCCGGCCGGCCCGTCCGGGTCGCCGCTGCGCGGGCTGGTCAACGTGCTGCCGACCGGGCGGAACTTCTACTCGGTGGACCCGCGGGCGATCCCGTCGCGGCTGGCCTGGGAGACCGGGCAGGCGATGGCCGAGTCGCTGGTCGAGCGCTACCGCGCCGACACCGGGTCCTGGCCGCGCTCGGTGGGCCTGTCGGTGTGGGGCACCTCGGCGATGCGCACCTCCGGGGACGACGTCGCCGAGGTGCTCGCGCTGCTCGGCGTCCGGCCGCTCTGGGACGACGCGTCGCGGCGGGTGACCGGTCTCGAGCCGATCCCGCTGGAGGAGCTCGGCCGGCCGCGGATCGACGTCACGGTGCGCATCTCGGGCTTCTTCCGGGACGCCTTCCCGCACGTGGTGACCATGCTGGACGACGCGGTGACGCTGGTGGCAGGGCTCGACGAGGCGGCGTCGGAGAACCACGTGCGCGCCCACGTCGACGCGGACGTCGCCGCCCACGGCGACCGACGGCGGGCCACGACGCGGGTGTTCGGCTCCAAGCCGGGCGCCTACGGGGCCGGGCTGCTGCCGCTCATCGACAGCCGCGACTGGCGCGGGGACGCCGACCTCGCCGAGGTCTACGCGGTGTGGGGCGGCTACGCCTACGGGCGCGGGCTGGACGGCGTGGCGGCCCGGCCGGACATGGAGTCGGCCTACCGGCGGATCGCGGTGGCGGCGAAGAACGTCGACACCCGCGAGCACGACATCGCCGACTCCGACGACTACTTCCAGTACCACGGTGGGATGGTGGCGACCGTCCGGGCGCTGACCGGCCGGGCGCCGGCCGCCTACATCGGGGACTCGACCCGGCCGGAGTCGGTGCGCACCCGCTCGCTGACCGAGGAGACCGCCCGTGTGTTCCGCGCGCGGGTGGTCAACCCGAAGTGGCTGGAGGCCATGCGCCGGCACGGCTACAAGGGCGCCTTCGAGCTGGCCGCCACGGTCGACTACCTGTTCGGCTACGACGCCACCACCGGCGTGGTGGCCGACTGGATGTACGAGAAGCTCACCGAGACCTACGTGCTCGACCCGCAGAACCGGGAGTTCCTCGAGCGGTCCAACCCGTGGGCCCTGCACGGCATCGCCGAGCGGCTGCTGGAGGCGGTCGACCGGCAGATGTGGAGCGCCCCGGACCCCGCGCTGCTGGCCGCGCTGCAGCAGGCCTACCTCGACACGGAGGGCGACCTCGAGGGCGGCGAGACCCCGGCCCAGCAGGGCGCCGGAGGCTGACTCCCGGCCCGGACCTGCCCACTCCGTGCATCGACCGGGCCCGGCGGGGTACCCAACGGGCATGAGCATCCTCGGACGACTGATGGGCACCGCTGAGAACACCGCGCGCTCCGCGACCCGCGGGGGTCGCGCCACCGGACGGGGGATGGCACGGTCGACCGGCCGCGGCATGTCGACCGGCCGCGGGATGGGGCGTGGGACGGCGGCGAGCGGCCGTGGCATGGGCCGGAAGACGATGTCCACCGGCCGGGGCCGGCCGACGACGGCCGCCTCCGGTGGCCTGAGCCGGCTGATGGGCGGCCTGCTCCACCGGCACTGAGGGAGGGCCCCCTTCCGCCCCACCTCCTCGCACACTCGGGGCGGTGCCCCGGGAGGGGGCCTCGTCTCAGGCCAGGGCCGCGGCCACCAGGAGGGTGACCGCGGCCGACGTCTCGCCCATGGCCCCCATGACGTCGCCGGTGACGCCGCCCAGCCGGGCGCGCGCCCGGCGCAGCAGGACCTCGGCCGCGGCCAGGCCCGCCGCCGCGCTCGCGGCGAGCTGACCGGCTCGGGCGAGGTCACCGCGTACGGCGACGACCAGCAGCACCGCGGTCGCGAGGACGCACGCGGCCAGCCACCCCCGTGACACCGTGCCCGCGACCGCCCGCCCGAGCGAGGAGCCCTCGGCCATGGGGACGCCGGGCAGCCCGGTGCGGGCCATCGCCACGCGGGCGGTGACGACCGCCGTCCAGAGGGCCGCCCAGCCGGCGTCCCCGGTCAGGAGGGCCGTGGCGCACGCGACCTGCAGCAGGACGGTCAGCACCAGCGTGACCACGCCGAACGGGCCGACGTCGCCCTGGTGCATGACCTGCAGGGCCCGCTCGCGGCCCCGCAGCGGCCCGAGCCCGTCGGCGGTGTCGGCCAGCCCGTCGAGGTGCAGGCCGCGGGTCAGCACGGCCAGGACGGCGACGCCCAGCACGGCGCCGACGAGCGGTGACACCAGCCGCGTGCCGGCCACCGCGACGCCGGTCGCCACGCCGCCGAGCACCAGCCCGACCAGCGGAGCCCAGGGGAGGACGCCGCGGGTGGAGGCCGCCGCGCGGGCCGGGACCCGCAGGACGGTGAGCAGCGCGGCGGACTCCAGAGGGCCGGTCCACCTCATCGCAACTGCAGGGGGATGCCGGCGACCACGAACCAGACCTCGTCGGCGGTGCCGGCCAGCCGCTGGTTGACCGCGCCGAGGGTGTCGCGGAACAGCCGGCCCGACCGGGTCTCCGGGACCACCCCGAGCCCCACCTCGTCGGAGACGGCCACCACGTGGGCGGGGCTCATGGCCCAGGCGTTGACGAGGGCGTCGCAGCGCTCGGCGACCCGGGCCGCCGCGCCCGGGTCGTCGGTCCACACGCCCGTCTCGTCCATGAGCGCGGCGACCCAGGTGGTGACGCTGTCGACCAAGACCGTGCCGCGGCGCAGCAGGTCGCTGGGGGCCGTCGTCTCCACGGTCGTCCACGTGGCCGGACGGCGGGCCCGGTGGGCGGCCACGCGGGCGGCCCACTCGGCGTCGTCCTGCACGGGGGGAGAGGTGGCCAGGTAGGTGACGGCGTCCGCGCCGGCCACCAGGTGCTCCGCGTGCGCGGACTTCCCGGACCGGGAGCCGCCCAGCACGAGCACCTTGCTCACCGGACGGCGCTCACCGGACGGCGCTCACCGGGCGGCGCTCACAGCACGAGCTCCAGCCTCGTGATCGTGCCGTTGTGCGGTGTCACGACCGGCATCGCGTCCGCGCCCAGCCCGGCAGCGACCGCCTGGGCGGCCCGGATCGTGTCGCCGTGCGTGACCAGCCCGATCACCGCGGCGGGCGGTTCGGCGCACAGGTGCTTGAGGTAGGCGGCCACCCGACCGTGCAGCTCGGCCAGGCTCTCGCCGCCCTCGGCCGCCCAGTGCGGATCGCTCCAGTCGACGACGTCCCACAGCTCCCGCGACGGGCGCCCCTCGAGCACCCCGTAGCCCTGCTCGCGCAGCGCCGGCGTGGTGGTGAACGGCAGACCGGTCGCGGCGGCACAGTGCTCGGCGGTCTGCACGGCCCGGCGCAGGTCGCTGGACACCAGCGCACCGGGGCGCAGCCCCGCCAGTTCCCGCGCGGCCCGGGACGCCTGGGCGTGCCCCAGCTCGGTGAGCGGCACGGAGGCGGTCTGGCCCTGCATCAGGCCCGCGGCGTTCCACGCGCTCTGCCCGTGGCGGACGAGGAGGAGGGTCAGCGGCTGGGCCATGGTGGGGTGGAGCGTAGCCAGGGGCGCGCCGGTCACCGTCGCCTCCCTCGTACCGTCGATGCGGCGGGCGCGCGGGCCGGCGCGCCCGTGCCCCCAGCACCGTTGGTCACGAGACCGACGAGCGTTCGCCAGGAGGATCTCGTGACCATCCCCGTCCGCCCCAGCGCTGCCCGCTCCGCTCCCCGCTCGAGCGGCCCGGACCCGCTGGCCCCCCTCCTCGAGCTGCCCGGCGTGCGGGACGCCGCCGACGCCGCCCGCGCCGGCATCGACCGGCTGCTGCGCCATCGGCTCATGCGCAACCGGTCGGCCGAGGTCAGCACCGAGTCGGCGCTGCGCGGCGCCCGCGCCTCGGCCGCGCTCGAGGGGGTCGACGTCCCGCTGGCCGACCTGCGCGCCGGTTCGGTGCAGGACCCGGTCGTGCAGGGGGCGCTGCGCACGTCGGTGGCCCTGGGATCCATGGTGGAGACCTGGTCGCGGGCGCCCGGCCAGGTGCTGGCCCGGTTGCACGTGCTCGCCGCGGCCGACCTCGCCGACCGGGCGGACCTCGGCCGGCCCGCGGCCCACGCCGGCCCCCGGCTCAGCGGACTGTTCTCCCTGGTGACCGGGGAGACCACCGTGCCCGCCGTGCTCGTGGCGGCGCTGGTCCACGGCGAGCTGGCCGCCCTCACGCCCTTCGGGACGGCCGACGGCATCGTGGCGCGGGCGGCCGCCCGGCTGACCGGCATCGCGCGGGGCCTGGACCCCAAGGCGGTGTCGGTGCCCGAGGTCGGCTTCGTGGAGCTGGGGCGGGAGGAGCACGTCCACGCACTGGCCGGATACGCCTCGGGCGGACCCGAGGGCGTGGCGACGTGGCTGGTGCACTGCTGCCGGGCCACCGAGCACGGGGCGCTGGAGGGGCTGGCGATCGCCGAGGCCATCCTGCGCGGCTGACCCCGGGCCGTTCCCGGGCCGCCGTTCCCGGGCCGCCGTTCCCGGGCCGCCGTTCCCGGGCCACCGTTCTCGGGCCGCCGTTCTCGGGCCGCCCTCCTCGGGACAGCCGGTCCGACCCGGGGCAGGCACACTGGCGACGTGCGGACTCTCGACGTCGACGGGCTCGGAGCGGTCAGCCGGGTCGGCCTGGGCACCTGGCAGTTCGGCTCGCGCGAGTGGGGGTACGGCGACGCCTACGCGTCCGGGGAGGCGGGCCGGATCGTCCGGCGGGCACGGGAGCTGGGCATCACGCTCTTCGACACCGCCGAGGTCTACGGCTTCGGTCGCAGCGAGCGGATCCTCGGGGACGCCCTGGGCGCCGAGCGCGCCGGCGTGGTGGTCGCGACCAAGGTCTTCCCGGTCGCCCCGTTCCCGCCCGTGGTCCGGAACCGCCTCGCCGGCAGCGCCCGCCGGCTCGGCCTGCACCGGGTCCCGCTCTACCAGGTCCACCAGCCCAACCCGCTGGTGCCGGACTCGGTGATCATGCCGGGGATGCGCGACCTGCTCGACGCCGGTCGCATCGGCGCCGTCGGAGTCTCCAACTACTCCCTTCAGCGCTGGCAGGCGGCCGACGCCGCGCTGGGCCGGCCGGTGGTCAGCAACCAGGTGCACTTCTCGCTCGCCGTGCCCGGCCCGCTGGAGGACCTGGTGCCCTTCGCCGAGCGCGAGAACCGGATGGTCATGGCCTACAGCCCGCTGGCCCAGGGACTGCTCGGTGGGCGGTACACCGTGGACCACCGGCCGGGTGGTGTGCGGGCGGCCAACCCACTGTTCGGCACGGAGAACCTCCGACGGGCCGAGCCGCTGCTCGGCGTCCTCCGCGAGGTCGCCGCGGCGCACGACGTCACGCCGGCCCAGGTCGCCCTCGCCTGGTTGATCTCCCTGCCGCGGGTCGTGGTGATCCCGGGGGCGTCGAGCGTCGCCCAGGTCGAGGCCAACGCCGCTGCCGCGGAGATCGCGCTGCGCCCGGACGAGCAGTCGGCGCTCACCACGGCGGCGCGGGCCTTCCGGCCCGTGTCGGCGGTGCGGACCCTGGTGGACCGCGTGCGGGAGCACCTCCCGATCTGAGTCCTCGGGTCAGGGCCCCCTGCAGGGGTCGGCCGCGGCCCGTCCCGGGTCGCGCCCCGAGATCGCGAGGGTGGGGAGGGCGGGGTCCTTCGTCAGGCGCCGCGTCGACGCCGTCGACCGGTTCCCTGCGCCGACGGGTTCAGCCCGACCATCGCCCGGCGACGGGCGTACCAGGCCAGGCCGACGACCGCGGCGCCCACGCCCATGGCCGCACCGGTCGCGACCGGCGCCGTCGGCACCGGGAAACGGGAGCGCATCGACACCGGGCGGCTGAACTCCAGGACCGGCCAGCCCCGCTCGGCCGCGGCGCGGCGCAGCGCCCGGTCCGGGTTGACCGCGGTGGGGTGCCCCACCTCGGAGAGCATCGGCAGGTCGGTGACCGAGTCGCTGTAGGCGTAGCAGTCGGCCAGGTCGTAGCCCTTCTCGGCGGCCACCTCGCGGACCGCGACGGCCTTGTTCTCGCCGTAGGCGTAGAACTGGATCTCGCCGGTGTAGCGGCCGTCGACGGTCACCATGCGGGTGGCCACCACCCGGTCGGCGCTGAGCATCTCGCCGATGGGCTCGACCATCTCCGCGCCGCTGCTGGAGACGATGACGATCTCGCGGCCGGCCGCCCGGTGCTCCTCGATGAGGTCGGCGGCCTCGGCGTAGACCAGCGGGTCCACGATGTCGTGCAGCGTCTCGCGGACGATCTCGTGCACCGTCGCGACGTCCCAACCGGTGCACATCTGGGTGATCTGCGCCCGCATGCGCTCCATCTGCTGGGCGTCCGCGCCCGACAGCGAGAAGACGAACTGGGCGTAGGCGCCCTTCAGGACGGCCCGGCGGTTGATCAGGCCGCCCTGGAAGAACGGGCGGCCGAAGGCCAGCGTGCTGGACTTGGCGATGACAGTCTTGTCCAGGTCGAAGAACGCCGCTGCGCGGGTCACGGTTCACGACTGTAAGTCGACCGGCTGACGGTGACGCGGATCGCGCGCTGTCCACACCCCTTCGGGTCATCCACAGATCCCTCGCGCCCCTCCCGCCCCGCGGTCCCCCGCACTGGGCTGGGCGCGTGCCTGCTCTCCGGACGCCGCCCACCCGCCCCCTCGTCGTCAGCGCCGACGAGGACCTCCTCGACGACCTCCTGCGGGTGCTGGCCGCCGCCGGCGCCGAACCGGAGGTCGCCACCGGCGGCCCGGCCCTGCGTCGGGCCCACCGTGAGTCGCCGCTGGTCCTGCTGGGGGCCGACGTGCTCGCCACCGGCCCGGTGCGAGAGCTGCCCCGGCGTCCCGGCGTGGTCGTCGTGGCCCCGGCGGAGCTCCCCGGCGCGGCCTGGGCCGCCGCGGTGGAACTCGGCGCGGAGCGGGTGGCGGTGCTGCCCGCGGACGAGAGGTGGCTGCTGTCGCGGGTGACGTCGGCCCTGTGCCGGCCGGTCGACCGCGGCCGGCTGGTGGTGGTCGGCGGGAGCTGCGGCGGCGCGGGCGCCAGCACGGTCGCCGCCGCTGTCGCCCTCACCGCTGCCCCTGCGGGCGACGGCGTCCTGCTCGTCGACACCGACGGTTTCGGCGGCGGGCTGGACCTGCTGCTGGGTGCCGAACGGACCGAGGGGCTGCGCTGGCCGGAGTTGGCCGGCCTGCGCGGCCGGGTCGCCGGGGACGCGCTGATGGCGGCGTTGCCGGAGGTCGCAGGGGTGTCCGTGCTGGCGGCCTCCCGCGAGGCGCCCGGAGACGTCCCGGCCGGGGCGGTCGGTGCCGTGGTCGAGGCGGCCCGTGCGGGCGGCTGGCCCGTGGTGGTCGACCTCCCGCGCACCGCCGGCCCGGAGGTGACCGACCTGGTACTGGCCGACGCCGACCTGGCGGTGCTGATCGTGCCGGCGCGGCTGCGCGCGGCGTCCGCGGCTCGCGGCCTGGCCGAGCCCCGTGCCGACGGGTCTCCGGGCGCCTGGTCCTCGGCCCGGCTGGTCGTCCGGCCGGTCGCCGGCGGGTTGTCCGCCGACGAGATCGCCGACGTCGTGGGCCGCCCCGTCCTCGGCGAGCTGGGACACGACCGCAGCGCGGTGGCCCGTGGCGAGCGTGGCGAACCCCCGCAGCTGGGCCTGCGCTCACCGCTGGGCTCGCTGGCCCGGCGCGTGCTGGCCGAGCTGCCCTCGCCGATCGGGCTCGCGGCATGAGCGGCGCCCTGGTCGACCGGGTCCGGGCCCGCCTGGCCCTCGAACCGGAGGCGTCGACGCGAGCGGCGGTCGCCGCGGTGGTGCGGGAGGAGTCCGCCGGTCTGCTGGCCGACGACGAGGTGCTGCGCGCGGTGCGCGAGGCGGTGGACGAGCTGGCCGGCGCGGGGCCGCTCGAGCCGCTGC
The DNA here is from genome assembly GCF_054050175.1 of Geodermatophilus sp. SYSU D00697. Lineage (NCBI taxonomy): Bacteria > Bacillati > Actinomycetota > Actinomycetes > Geodermatophilales > Geodermatophilaceae > Geodermatophilus > Geodermatophilus sp. SYSU D00697. Next base: position 31,541 of record NZ_JBJGYV010000016.1, on the reverse strand, counting down.
TGCGGCAGCCCGGGGTGAGCGACGTGCTCGTCAACGGTGCCGACGAGGTGTGGGTCGACCGGGGAGCCGGGCTGGAACGCACGCCGGTGCGGTTCCCCGACGAGGACGCCGTCCGCCGGCTCGCCGTCCGGCTGGCGGCCGCGGCCGGACGGCGGCTCGACGACGCCGCCCCGTGGGTGGACGTCGGCCTGCCCGACGGCACGCGGCTGCACGCGGTGCTGCCGCCGGTGTCGGGCCCCGGGACGTGCCTGTCCCTGCGGGTGCTGCGCCGGGCGTCGATGCCCCTCGCCGAGCTGGCCGCCCGCGGCACGCTGCCCGGCCGGTCGGCCGACCTGCTCACGGCCCTGGTCGCCCGCCGCCTGGCCTTCCTGGTCACCGGCGGCACCGGGTCGGGTAAGACGACGCTGCTGTCGGCGCTGCTCGGCCTGGTGCCGCCCGGGGAGCGGTTGGTGCTCTGCGAGGACGCGCCCGAGTTGGCGCCGGCGCACCCGCACGTGGTCCGGCTCGCCACCCGGCCGCCGAACGTCGAGGCGGTGGGTGAGGTGACCCTGCGCGACCTGGTCCGCCAGGCGCTGCGCATGAGGCCGGACCGCCTCGTGGTCGGCGAGGTGCGCGGTGCCGAGGTCACCGACCTGCTCGCCGCGCTCAACACCGGCCACGACGGCGGGTGCGGCACGCTGCACGCCAACCGGCCCGCCGAGGTGCCGGCGCGGCTGGAGGCCCTCGGCGTCGCCGCGGGGCTGGACCGGCTGGCGGTCCACAGCCAGGCGGCGGCCGCGCTGGCGGTGGTGGTGCACCTGCGACGCACCCCGTCGGGGCGACGGGTCGAGGAGATCGGCGTGGTCCGCCGGGCGGGGGAGCTCGTCGTCGTGGAACCCGGCTGGCGGGCCGACGGGGGACCGTGCCCGGGCACGGACCGGCTGGCCGACCTCCTCCGACCGGCGCGGGACGCGCTCCGGTGACCGGTCCGCTGGTGCTGCTCGGCGCCGCGCTGCTGGTGTGGCCGGACGGCCGGGCGGCGCGCCGGGCGCGGTGGGCCGAGGTGGCCGGACGGCGGGTGCCCCGGCGGAGCGCGTGGCCCCTGCCCCCGCTCCCGCTGGCCTGGGGCGGGAGCGCGGCCGCGGTGGGCGTGGTGACGAGCACCTGGCTGGTGGCGGTGCTGGCCGGGACGGCCGCGGCCCTCCTCGCCCGCGCACAGCTGCGGCGCCGGGCCGCCGCGCGGGAGGAGGCCCGGCTGGCGGCCCTGGCCGGCGCGCTGGCGGCCATCGCCGCGGAGCTGCGCGCCGGCCGGACGCTGGAGGCCGCCACGGCGGCGGCCGCCCGTGCCTGTGCCGACGAGGAGAGCGGACAGGCGCTGGTCCGGGCGGTGCGCAGCCCGGCGGGCTCCGACGCGGGAGTCAGCGGTGAGCTGGGGGACGCGCTCAGCCGCGTCACGGCTGCCGCGGCGCTGAGCCTCCGGACCGGGTGCTCCCTGGCCGCCGTCCTCGCCGCCGTGGAGGACGACCTGCGCGCCCGGCGCCGGCAGCGGTCCGACCTGCGGTCGGCGACGGCGGGATCCCGGGCCAGCGCGCTGCTGCTCGCCGCATTGCCGGTCCTCGCCCTCGCGATGGGCAGCGGGATCGGCGCCGACCCGTGGCGGGTGCTGACCACCACGCCGACCGGCCAGGTCCTGCTCGTCGCGGGGGTGGCTCTGGAGGCCGCCGGGCTGGCCTGGTCGTCCCGCCTCGTCCGCCGGGCCGTGCGGTGACCGCCGCGGCGGTCCTGCTGTTGGCGGCCGCGCTGGCCGTCTGGTCACCGGGCCGGTCGGTCGTCGCGGCCCGGGCGCGGGACCTCGCGCGGCCGGACCCGGCGGAGGTTCCTGACTCCCCGGCGCTCCCCGAGGGGCGACGCCGCTGGGTGCTCGCGGGGGCGGCGGGGCTGGCCGGCGGGCTCCTCGTGGGCGGGGCGACCGGCGTGGTGACGGCCGCGCTGGTCACCCTCGCCGGGGAGCGGTTGCTGCGGGGGAGGGGACCGTCACCGGGGCCGCCGATGGTGGCCGACCTGCCGGTCGCCTGCGACCTGCTCGCGGTGTGCCTGGCGGCCGGACTGCCGGTGGGGCGTGCCCTGGCCGCCGTGGCCGGTGCCCTGCCGGCGCCGCTGGGGCCCGAGCTCGCCACCGTCGCCCGGCTGCACCGGCTCGGCGCTCCACCGCGGCAGGCGTGGGACGACGTCCCGCCGGAGCTCGCCGGTCTCGGGCGGGTCCTGGTGCGGGCGGGGGAGTCCGGGTCCGCCGTCGTGTCCGCGCTGCAGGCGCTCGCCGCGGACACCCGCGCGGAGACGCGAGGACGCGCGGACGCCGCCGTCCGCCGGGCCGGGGTGTGGGTGCTGGCGCCGCTCGGTGCCTGCTTCCTGCCGGCCTTCCTCTGCCTCGGGGTGGTGCCCCTCGTCCTCGGCATCGCCGCTGACGTCTTCGGCTGACCCGCACCCGGCCGTCCACAGGGGCCCGTCCCCTCCACAGATCCCCGCCGTCCCTGGAGCCGGCCTCCGGTCGCCGCGAGGGTCGGACCAGCGGCCCGGACGGCGGGCCCGACACCGAGGAGACCCTGTGACCAGCACCCCCGCACCGCAGCTCGCCCCCGAGGTGGCCCACCCCGACCTGCCGGTCGACGACGCACCCGAGGTCGCCGGACCCACGGAGACCGGCCGCCCGGCCCGGAGCGCGCTGTGGGCCCGCTGGGCCCGGGTCCGCGCGACGGGAGAGGCCGGCATGAGCACCGCCGAGTACGCGGTCGGCACCGTGGCCGCGTGCGCCTTCGCCGCGGTCCTCTACCGCGTCGTCACCGGCGGCTCGGTCGTGGACGCGCTGGGGGAGCTGGTCTCCTCCGCGCTGGCCACGCTGTCCTGACCGTGGGCCGGGCACGGGCACGGGGGCGGTCGTGCCGCGCCGGAGCGCCGCGGCGCCACCTCCGCGGCGAGGAGGGGATGGTGACGGCCGAGACGGCGGTCGTCCTCCCCGTGCTCGTCCTCGTCCTCGCCGGAGCGGTGGCGGCGGTGACGGTCGTCGCCGCCCAGTTGCGCTGTGTCGACGCCGCCCGGGAGGGGGCCCGGGCGGCGGCCCGGGGCGAGACGACCGCGCTGGTGGTCGACCTCGCCACCCGGGCGGCACCCGACGGCGCGGTCACGACCGTGGCCGAGGACGGGTCGGCGGTGACGGTCACCGTGGCGGCGGAGGTGGCGCCGCTGGGACCGGTGCCCCTGCGCCTGCGGGTCTCAGCGACCGCCGTCGCCCAGCGCGAGCCCGGAGCCGGCGCGCAGGCGGGGACCGGATGACCACCCACCGTCGGCCGGCCGGGGACCGTGGGTCGGCCACCGTGTGGGTCGTCGCGCTGTCGGGGGTGCTTGCCGCCATCGGGGTGGCCGTGGTGCTCGTCGGTGCGGCCGTGGTCGGCCGTCACCGGGCGACGGGCGCAGCCGATCTCGCAGCCCTGGCCGGCGCCGAGTCCGCGGTGCGCAACAGCCCCGACGTGTGTGCGGCGGCCGAGCGGGTGGCCCGTGCCAACGGCGCGCGTCTCACCGCCTGCAGCGTGGACCCGGGGGCGATCGTGGACGTCGCCGTTGAGGTCCGGGTCCGCCTCGGCCCGCTCGGCACCGCTTCGGCGACCGCCCGCGCCCGCGCCGGGCCCGTGCTCCCCGAGCCGGTGGTGCAGCCGTGACCGCGGCACCGCCCGCGTCAGAAGACGATGTCGTCCTCTCAGAAGACGATGTCGTCCTCGTCGAGCCGGCCGGCGGCCCGGTCGGGCGCGGCGGACGGGCCGGCCGGGGCAGAGGCGGCGGTGCCGGGAGCCGCGGCGGTGGTCCCTCGCTCCGTGTCGACCGGGTCCTCGCCCTCGCCCTCGCCCTCGCTCTCACCCTCGCCCTCGTCGTCGCCTGGTGCGTCGGCGTCCTCGGCGTCGGCCAGCTCGTCCAGGACGACGTCGAGCACCCGGACCGCACCGTCCTTGTCCAGGGGCTCGTTGCCGTTGCCGCACTTCGGCGACTGCACGCACGAGGGGCAACCGCCCTCACACTCGCAGCTGGCGACCGTGGCCCGCGTGGCCTGCAGCCAGCGGCGCAGCACGCCGAACCCCCGCTCGGCGAAGCCCGCGCCGCCGGGGTGGCCGTCGTAGACGACGATCGTCGCCGCGCCGGTGTCGGGGTGCAGGGCCGTCGAGACACCGCCGAGGTCCCAGCGGTCGCAGGTGGCCAGCAGGGGCAGGATGCCGATCGCGGCGTGCTCGGCGGCGTGCAGGGAACCGGGCAGGGCCGCGTCGTCCACCTCGGCCCGTGCCACGGCCTGCTCGTCGAGGGTCAGCCACACGGCGCGGGTGCGCAGTTGCCGGGCCGGCAGGTCGAGCGGGAACTCGGCGAGGACCTCGCCGGTGCCCAGCCGCCGCCGCTGGTAGGCCACCACCTGGTTGACCACGTCGACCACACCGGTGTGCGCGGTCACCGTGCCCAGGCGTCGCGACCGGTCCGTCGAGACGATCGACAGGTCGGTGACGTCTCGGGCGACCGTCGTCCAGTCCGGGCTCTCGGGGTGCACGACCGCGACGGCGTCCTCCACGGAGAACTCGTCCACGACGTAGGTCTCCCCGCGGTGCACGTACACGGCGCCGGTGTGCACGGTCGCGTGCGCGGCATCGCCGTCCACGGTGCCCAGCAGCCGGCCGGTGGCGCCCTCGATGATCGTCACCGGCTCGAGGCCGCTGCCCCGGATGTCGACGTCGGGGCGTCCGCGGCCGGCCCAGTACCAGCCGGTGGGACGTCGCCGCAGCAACCCCTCGGCGACCAGTTCCTCGACGCGGGCCTCGGCGGCGGCACCACCGAACTCGACGAGGTCCTCCGGGCGGAGGGGGAGCTCCGCGGCGGCGCAGCACAGCTGCGGGCCGAGCACGTAGGGGTTGGTGGGGTCGGTGACCGTGGCCTCCACCGGCCGCCCGAACACCGCCCGGGGGTGGTGGGCCAGGTAGTGGTCCAGCGGGTCGTCGCGGGCGACGAAGACGACCAGCGACTCCCGTTGCGCCCGCCCGGCCCGGCCCGCCTGCTGCCACAGCGAGGCCAGCGTCCCTGGGTACCCGGCCAGGACGACGGCGTCGAGCCCGGCGATGTCGATGCCGAGCTCGAGGGCGTTCGTGGTCGCCACCCCGAGCAGCTCCCCGGTCGACAGGGCACGCTCCAGCTCCCGCCGCTCCTCGGGCAGGTAGCCCCCGCGGTAGGAGTCCACGCGGCGGGCCAGGTCCCCGCGACCGCGGTCGGCCAGCGAGCGCCGGGCCTGCTCGGCGACCGACTCGGCACTGCGGCGGGAGCGGACGAAGGCCAGGGTCCGGGCTCCGCGCTCGACGAGGTCGGCCAGCAGGGTCGCGGTGTCCGCGGCGGCCGACCGGCGCAGCGGAGCGCCGTGCTCACCGGTGCGCTCGGTCAGCGGCGGCTCCCACAGGGCGAAGGTGGCCCCGGGGCGGGGCGAGCCGTCCTCGGTGACGGCGACGACCGGTGCGCCGACCAACCGGCTCGCGGCGGCGGCCGGCTCGGCGACGGTGGCCGAGGCGAGGAGGAACACCGGGTCGGCGCCGTAGCGGTGGCAGATCCGCCGCAACCGCCGCAGGACGTGGCCGACGTGGGAGCCGAAGACCCCGCGGTAGGCGTGGCATTCGTCCACCACCACGTACGCCAGGCGGCGCAGCGTGCTCGACCACCGCTGGTGGGCCGGCAGCACCCCGCGGTGCAGCATGTCCGGGTTGGTGACGATCCAGCGCGAGTGCCGCCGGACCCACTCCCGCTCCTCCATGGGGGTGTCGCCGTCGTAGGCCGCGGGTCGCACGGAGGGGTCGGCCAGGGCGGCGACCGAGGAGAGCTGGTCACGGGCCAGCGCCTTGGTCGGCGCGAGGTAGAGGACACAGGCACGCGGGTCCTCGGCCAGCCAGGTCAGCGCCGGCAGCTGGTAGGCCAGGGACTTGCCCGACGCCGTCCCGGTGGCCACCACGACGTGCCGCCCGTCGCGGGCGAGCTGCGCGGCCTCCACCTGGTGGCGCCACGGGGCGCGCAGGCCCTGTGCCTCGAGCCGCTCGCGTACCTGCGGGCTCACCCACGCCGGCCACGGCTGGGTGCGGCTCTCCCGCACCGGCATCCGGTGGACGTGGGTGACCGGCTGCTCCTCCTCCGGCGTCCCGGCCAGCAGAGCGGCCAGCAGGTCGGCGCCGGGGAGGACCCCACCGGGAAGAGGGTCCGTGCCGGGAGGGGGAGCCGACCGGACCGGGTGGAGCGTGGTCACGCGTTCTCCTCGCTGGCGCTCGATGTCCGCGCGCCCACGGGTGCTGTGTTCCTGGGCGACCGCGCGAGCGCGGTCGCCCCTCCACTGTCACACCTCCGGGCAACCCCCGCGCCGATCTCCTGCGGATGCGGTCACGAGCGGATCGTCGAGCTATCGGTACGGCGTGTGATCTCCCTTACACTCACGCGGCGCCCAGGCGTGCGGACCCCCGCACCCTGGACGGAGACCTCCGCCGACCGGAGCGCAGGTGGCCCCGGGGGCAGCCGACCGCTTGGAGGAAACACATGCCGGACAGCGCACTCTCCGGCGGGGACGTCGTCCTCGTGACGATCGTCCTCGCCATAGCCATCGCCGCCCTCGCCTTCGCCGCCTACCTGGTGCGCGCCGTCATGGCTGCCGACCAGGGCACGCCGACGATGCGCGACATCGCGAGGGCGGTGCAGGAGGGTGCGGCGGCGTACCTGCGCAGACAGTTCCGCACGCTGGGCGTCTTCGCCGTCATCGTCTTCCTGCTGTTGCTCGTCCTGCCCGTGCACGACGGCGGGTGGGGGACCCGCATCGGCCGCGCGCTGTTCTTCCTGATCGGCGCCCTGTTCTCGGCGATGGTCGGCTTCATCGGGATGACGCTGGCCACCCGGGGCAACGTCCGCGTCGCCGCCGCCGCCCGCACCGGGGGGTACCGGCCGGCCTTCCGCATCGCGTACCGCACCGGCGGCGTCTGCGGGATGATCACCGTCGGTCTCGGCCTCTTCGGCGCCGCCCTGGCGCTGCTGCTGTTCGACGAGACCGCCCCCGTCGTCCTCGAGGGCTTTGGGTTCGGCGGTGCGCTGCTGGCCATGTTCATGCGTGTCGGCGGCGGCATCTTCACCAAGGCGGCCGACGTGGGTGCCGACCTCGTCGGCAAGGTCGAGGCGGGCATCCCCGAGGACGACCCGCGCAACGCGGCCACCATCGCCGACAACGTGGGGGACAACGTCGGCGACTGCGCGGGCATGGCCGCCGACCTCTTCGAGTCCTACGCGGTCACGCTCGTCGCCGCGCTCATCCTCGGGCAGGTCTTCTTCGGGGCGGTCGGGATGGTGTTCCCGCTGACCGTGGCCGCCATCGGGGTCATCGCCTCCGTCGTGGGGATCCTCGCCAGCAACCCGGGCAAGGGCGACTCCAGCGGGCTGGCGCCGATCAACCGTGGCTTCTTCACCTCCGCGGTTGTCTCCCTCGTGCTCGTGGCCGTTGCGTCCTTCACCGTGCTGCCGAGCGTCGCCGACGTCCCGGACTCCGTGGTCAGCCCGCAGGTGCTCGGCTTCGTCGCAGTGCTGGTGGGCATCGTGCTGGCCGCGGCCATCCAGCTGCTCACCGGCTACTTCACCGAGACCAGCCGCAAGCCGGTCCAGGACGTCGGCCGCAGCTCGCTGACCGGCCCGGCGACCGTCGTCCTCTCCGGCATCTCCCTGGGCCTGGAGTCGGCGGTCTACGCGGCGCTGCTCATCGGCGGTGCGGTCTACGGCGCGTTCCTCGTGGGCGGCGGCGCCGCCCTCTACGCGGTGGCCCTCGCCGGCTGCGGCCTGCTGACCACCGCCGGGGTCATCGTCTCCATGGACACCTTCGGGCCGGTCAGCGACAACGCCCAGGGCATCGCCGAGATGTCCGGCGACATCGACGAGGACGGCGCCCGGGTGCTCACCGACCTCGACGCCGTGGGCAACACCACCAAGGCGATCACCAAGGGCATCGCGATCGCGACGGCGGTGCTGGCGGCCACCGCGCTGTTCGGCTCGTACAACGAGCAGGTCCGCGCGGCGCTCGAGGGGGTCGACCTCGGGCAGGCCTTCAGCCTCGTGGAGCCGGACAACGTCGTCGGCGCGGTGCTCGGGGCAGCGGTGGTGTTCCTGTTCTCCGGCCTGGCGATCAGCGCCGTCTCGCGGGCAGCCGGCCGGGTCGTCTTCGAGGTCCGCGAACAGTTCCGGACCCGGCCCGGGATCATGGACTACACCGAGCGGCCCGACTACAGCGCGGTCGTCGACATCTGCACCAAGGACTCGCTGCGCGAGCTGGCCACCCCGGGCCTGCTCGCCGTGCTCTCGCCGGTCGCGGTGGGCTTCGGCCTCGGCTTCGGCCCGCTGGCGGCCTACCTGGTCGGCGCGATCGCCGCGGGCACGCTCATGGCCGTCTTCCTCGCCAACTCCGGCGGAGCCTGGGACAACGCCAAGAAGATGGTCGAGGACGGTGCGTTCGGTGGGAAGGGCAGCGAGGCGCACGCCGCCACGGTCATCGGCGACACCGTCGGCGACCCGTTCAAGGACACCGCCGGCCCGGCGATCAACCCGCTGATCAAGGTGATGAACCTGGTGGCGCTGATCATCGCCCCGGCCGTGGTCGGCATCTCCGTCGGTGAGGACGCGAACACCGTCCTGCGCGTGGTCATCGCCCTCGTGGCGACCGCGATCATCGTCGGCGCCGTCGTCGTCTCCAAGCGGCGGTCGGTGGTCGTCGGCGGCGCCGCGGACACCCCGGCGGACACCACGCTCACCACCACCGCTCCCTGATCGCACGCCGGGATCCTCCGGCCGGCACGTCGCCGGCCGGAGGATCCCGGCGTGCTCTGTGGACGTCGGTGGCGTCTGTGGACAGGTCGCGGCCGGTGGTCGCCGGCCCTCCCTACCGTCCCGCGGCACCGGTCCCACGGGTGGACCGGACGACCGTCGGGAGGTCCCCGTGTCCACGACCATCACTGCCCAGCTCGATGCCATCGACGGGCTCGCCGACGAGCTGACCGGGCTCGCCACCGAGCTGGGAGACGACGCGCAGCTGTGCCGGTCCACCGCCGTCTCCCTAGGGACGGCTCTGGGCGGGGAGGCCGGAGACCGGGCGGGAGCGGCGGGAGTGGGCTGGGGGACCCTGCTCGAGCTGCTCGCTGAGCACACCCGCGGCCTGGCGGAGACGCTCCGGGCGGCGGTGGACTCCTACCGGCTGACCGATGCCACGCTCAGCGACCGGCTACTCGCCCGGCGCGCCGGAACGGCCGCCCGGTGAGCGCCACGACCCTGACCGCCGTCGCCGGCTGGGACCTCCCGCTCCTGCGCGGCGCGGTCTCCACCCTGGTCGCGGTGGCGGACCGGCTGCCGGCCTGGCGGGCCCGCGCCGAGGCCGTCGGCCGCGGCCTCGGTGACACCGACTGCTGGTACGGCCCGGCCGCGCAGGCAGCCGCCGCGGCGCTCGTGCAGGTCTCCGGCGTGGCGACCTCGGTGACGGCGGCGCTGGGGGAGTCCCTGACCCGCGCCCAGCAGCTGCTCGCCGCGGCCGACACCGCGCAGGACCTCGCCGAGCAGGCGCTGGCCGCCGCGGCCGCCGTCCCCGTCAGGCTCGACGACACCGGCCGGCTGACCGGCCCCCTCCCGGTGGACCCCGTCACGGGGACCGACGAGGGGTCCGTCGCCGCCGCGCGGCGCGCCGAGGCGCTCGGGATCGACGCCGTGGAGGCCGGCCGACGCGCCGTCCTCGCCGCGACCGACGCGACCGACGCCCTCGCCGGCCTCGGGATCGGCGGTGCGCTCTCCCCGGCGACCTTCGAGGACCTCGCCTGGCTGGTCACCGTCGAGACGTCGGCCGTCCCGGCTCCCCCGCCCCCGGCGGGAGGCGGACCGAGCGCCGCGGCGGCCTGGTGGGCGGGCCTGTCCACCGCCGCACGGGTCAGTGCCATCCACGGCCACCCCGAGCGCATCGGAGCGCTGGAGGGGCTGCCCACGTGGGCCCGGGACCGCGCCAACCGGCTCCTCCTCGGCCGGGTGCTGGCCCTCCCGGCGGCGCGCGGTCACGAGGTCGCGGTGTCGGTCGCCGCGGAGATCGCGGACCGCGAGGCGGCCGGCCACGAGGTGCAGCTGCTCCAGTTCGACGCGGCCGGCCAGATGGTGGCCCTCGGCACGGGTGACCTGGACACGGCCGACTCCGTCGTGCTGACCGTGCCCGGGATGCTGAACAGCCCCGACGACGACCTCGACGAGCTGGCCGACAGCGGGGACGTGCTCGTCGAGGCCGCCCGCGCCGCCGCCCCGGGACTGGCCGTGGCCTCCATGGCCTGGTTCGGTTACCGGCCGCCGATGGGCCCCGGCGCACTCGGGACCACGCGCAGCCTCGAGGGCGGTCGGGCGCTCGACAGCGCCCTCGACGGCCTGGCGGCCGCTCGCGCCGGCGACCCGGCGCGCGTGGTCGTCAGCGCGCACAGCTACGGGACGACGGTGGTGGACGCCGCCGCCGACGCCCCGGGCGGGCTCGCCGCCGACGCGGTGGTCCTCAACGGGAGTCCCGGCATGGACAACGACGCCGAGGGGCTCGAGGTCGCCGAGGTCTACGAGGCGTCCTCGCCGGCCGACCCGATCACCTGGAGCGACTGGCACGGTGAGTACCCGACGTGGGACGACTCCTTCGGGGCCGTCGAGCTGCCCACCGGCGCGTTCATGTACCACTGGGAGTACTACGACGACTTCTTCCCGACCGCGGCGGCGATCGGCGAGATCGTCGCCGGGACGCGGTGACCGGGACGACGCCCTGGTCCGCGGCGGGAACACGGGGCCGTCCCCGGCCATTGGAGCGGGTGACGGCACGCCCACGGTGGCTCGCCCGGCGGCTCTGCGTCGGGGTCGTGGCCTACCGTGGCGTCGCCGAGGGTGTACGCCCAGCAACCGCGTCGCCCGGCGCCGAACCGCCGGCGCCTGCACCCAGCAGCACCGACAGGAGCACCGTGGCCCCCACGAAGACCGCGAACAACGGCACCCAGACCGCCGGCCGGACGGCCGCGGGCACGAGCACCCCTGCCCGTCGCCGGACCGCCGCCGCCGGTGGAGGACGGCCGCTGGTCATCGTGGAGTCCCCGACCAAGGCCGGGAAGATCGCCGGCTACCTCGGCAACGGCTACGTCGTCGAGGCCAGCGTCGGGCACATCCGGGACCTCCCGCGCAACGCCGCTGACGTGCCCGCCGAGCACAAGGGGGCCTCCTGGGCACGGCTGGGCGTGGACGTCGACAACGCCTTCGAGCCGCTCTACGTCGTCAGCCCCGACCGCAAGCAGCAGGTCAGCCGGCTCAAGCAGCTGGTGAAGGACGCCAGCGAGGTCTACCTCGCGACCGATGAGGACCGCGAGGGCGAGGCCATCGCGTGGCACCTGGTCGACACCCTCAAGCCGCGCGTGCCCGTGCGCCGGATGGTCTTCCACGAGATCACCCCCGAGGCGATCGCCCGGGCGGTGGCCAACCCCCGCGAGCTCGACACCGCGCTGGTCGACGCCCAGGAGACCCGCCGGATCCTCGACCGCCTCTACGGCTACGAGGTCAGCCCGGTGCTGTGGAAGAAGGTGCTGCCCAAGCTCTCGGCCGGCCGCGTCCAGTCGGTGGCCACGCGCATCGTCGTCGAGCGCGAGCGCGAGCGGATGGCCTTCCACGCCGCCGACTACTGGTCGCTGGAAGGCACCTTCGCCGTCCCGGACCGCCGGACCGGTGCCGACGAGGGGGAGCCGACCACCCTGCGCGCCCGGCTGGTCAGCGTCGACGACAGCCGCGTCGCGACCGGCCGCGACTTCGACCCCGCGACCGGGCGGGTCACCGGCGACGTCGTGCACCTCGACGAGGCCGGTGCCCGCGGGCTGGCCGCCCGGCTCGAGGGCCGGCAGGTCACCGTCAGCCGGGTCGACGAGAAGCCCTACCGGCGGCGTCCGTACGCGCCCTTCACCACCTCGACCCTGCAGATGGAGGCCGGCCGCAAGCTGGGCTGGTCCTCGGCGCAGGTCATGCGCGTGGCCCAGCGGCTGTACGAGAACGGCCACATCACCTACATGCGGACCGACTCGACCAACCTCTCCAACGAGGCGATCAACGCCGCCCGCACCCAGGCGCGCCAGCTCTACGGCGATGCCTTCGTCCCCGCCGAGCCGCGCCGGTACGCGAAGAAGGCCAAGGGCGCCCAGGAGGCGCACGAGGCGATCCGACCCGCCGGCGACAGCTTCCGCACCCCCGGCCAGCTCGCCGGGCAGCTCGCCCGCGACGAGTTCCGGCTCTACGAGCTGATCTGGCAGCGCACCGTCGCCTCGCAGATGGCCGACGCCGTCGGTCAGACCGTCAGCATCCGGCTGGCCGGGCGCAGCAGCACCGACGAGGCGGTCGAGTTCACCGCCAGCGGCCGCACCATCACCTTCCCCGGGTTCCTGAGGGCCTACGTGGAGTCCCGCGACGAGGGCGCCACGGGCGACGACGAGCACGGCAGCGACGACGCCGAGCGGCGGCTGCCCCGCGTGGAGCGCGGCCAGCTGCTCGACACCCGGGAGCTGGAGGCCAAGGGGCACACCACCACCCCGCCGTCCCGCTACACCGAGCCGAGCCTGGTCGCCCGGCTCGAGGAGCTCGGCATCGGCCGGCCCTCGACCTACGCGTCGATCATGCAGACGATCCAGGACCGCGGGTACGTCTGGAAGAAGGGCGCCGCGCTGGTCCCCTCCTTCGTGGCGTTCGCGGTGGTGAACCTGCTGGAGCAGCACTTCGCCCAGCTGGTCGACTACGACTTCACCGCCAGCCTGGAGGAGGAGCTCGACGAGATCGCGGCCGGCGACCTGCGCCGCGTCGACTGGCTCACCGAGTTCTACTTCGGCGGCGAGGGCCGGCACGCCGGGGCGATCGCCAAGTCCGGGGGGCTCAAGCAGGTGATCGGCCAGCGGCTGGAGGAGATCGACGCCCGCGGCGTCAACTCCATCCCGCTGCGCGCGACCGGCCCCGATGGCGAGCCGGTCGTGGTCCGCGTCGGCCGCTACGGCCCCTACCTGCAGGTCGGCGGCGAGGAGGGCCCGCGGGTCAGCCTGCCCGATGACCTCCCGCCCGACGAGCTGACCCAGGACAGGGTCGAGGAGCTGCTCGCCGCCCCCTCAAGCGACCGGACGCTCGGGACCGACCCGGAGTCCGGCCTGCCCGTCGTGGTGAAGGCCGGCCGGTACGGGCCCTACGTCACGACGGTCGTCCCGGAGGGCAGCAAGGAGGCCCCGCGGACGGCGAGCCTGTTCTCCTCGATGTCGCCGGAGACGGTCACCCTCGACGACGCCCTCAAGCTGCTGACCCTCCCGCGCACGGTCGGGGCGGCGCCGGACGGCGAGGAGATCCAGGCGCTCAACGGCCGCTACGGGCCCTACCTGAAGAAGGGCACCGACTCCCGGTCGCTGGACGGCGAGGACAGGCTGTTCACCGTCACCCTCGACGAGGCACTGGCGATCTTCGCCCAGCCCAAGCAGCGGGGACGGCGGGCCGCCGCAGCGCCGCTGAAGGAGCTGGGGCCCGACCCGGTGAGCCAGGGGCCGATCACCGTCCGCGAGGGCCGGTTCGGGCCCTACGTGACCGACGGCGAGACCAACGCCAGCCTGCGCAAGGGTGACGAGGTCGAGAGCATCACCCTCGAGCGCGCCGCCGAGCTGCTCGCCGATCGCCGGGCCCGGCCGACCACGAAGAAGGCCACGAAGAAGAAGGCGGCGGCGAAGAAGACGACGGCCACCAAGGCCACCGCGGCCAGGAAGGCGACGGCGACGAAGGCGGCGGCGAAGAAGGGCACCACGAAGAAGGCGGCGGCGGGCAACGACGCCGTCCCGGCCGGCTGAGGCCCGTGCCGACGGGCGACCTCGACCCCTCGACCTGGCAGGCCCGGCGGAGCTCCTTCGGCTCCGTCGCGGCCGGCTACGCGGCGCTGCGCCCGACCTATCCGGCCGACGCGGTCGCCTTCCTCCTCGGCGAGCGGCCGCGCCGCGTGGTGGACCTGGGCGCGGGCACCGGTCTGCTCACCGGCGTGCTGCTCGCCGCCGGGCACGAGGTGGTCGCCGTCGACCCGGCCGAGGGGATGCTCGCCGAGCTGCGCGCCCGCCACCCGGAGGTCGAGGCGGTCGTCGGCGGTGCGGAGGCCGTGCCGCTGCCGGACGCGGCCGCCGACGCCGTCGTCGCCGGTCAGGCCGCGCACTGGTTCCAGCCCGCGCCGGCGGCCGCGCAGATGCGGCGGGTGCTGCGCCCCGGCGGCGTCGTGGGTCTGGTCTGGAACACCCGGGACGAGGAGGTCTCGTGGGTGGGCGCGCTCGGGCGGGTGCTGGCCGCGGAGTCCCGCGACCACGAGGCCGACCAGCGGGTCGTCGAGGAGTTCGCCCGCGAGCTCGACGCCCGCGTGGAGCACCGCCGCTCCGGCATCGTCCAGCGGATCACGCCGCAGCAGGTGGTGGACGGGATCGCCACCCGCAGCTACGTCGCGACGATGGACGACGACCGGCGCGCCGGGTTCCTGGCGGAGGTCCGCGCGGTGCTCGACACCCACCGCGACACCCGCGGACGCGACCTGGTCGAGCTGCCCTACCGCACCGACGCCTACCGCCTCACTCCCGGCTGAGCGGGGGGAGCGCGCCGTCGGCGATCGCCCGCAGCGCGGCCACGTGCGCGCCGAAGGCCTCCCGGCCGCGCCGGCTCAGGCGCAGCCAGGTCCGGGGGCGCTTGCCGACGTACCCCTTGCGCACCTCGACGTAGCCGGCCTTCTCCAGCGCGCTCACCGTCTTCGACAGCAGTGAGTCGCTCACCTGGACGCCGTCCCGGACGAAGCCGAACTCCGCCTCCTCGGCCGAGGCGAGCGTCGCCATCACCGAGAAGCGCACCGGGGCGTGGATGACCTCGTCCAGCCCGTGTCGCGGGTGCTCCTCACCGGGGGCGCCCGGCGCGGTCACCGCGGCAGCTCGCGCCAGGCGCCGACCAGGCAGGGGGCCGCGACGAGGACCGCCAGCGGCGCCCAGAACGCCCAGCCGCGGTCGGCTCCCGGTGTCAGGCCCACGGCGAGCCCGACGGCCAGCACCGCCGCCCAGGCCCCCATCGCCAGGCCGAAGCGGCGCGAGAAGCCGTGCCGGGTGGCCTGCAGCCCGACGAGGAGCGCCAGGGCCGCGCCCAGGACCGCCGGCGCGAAGACCAGGGCGGTGGCGAGCACCGCGCGGTCGCCGTCGGCCACCGCCTGGGCCAGGAAGAACCCGGCGCTGGCGCAGCCGAGCGTGGTGAGGAACCCCGACGGGGCGGGGCTGGCCGCCCGCGCCACGCGGGCGTCGGCGGCCCCGGCCTCGGCGAGGAAGGCGGCGGCGGACTGGGGCGTGGGGACGGACATCGGCTTCCCTCTCGGCCGGACGGCTGGACGACGACCGTGGCAAGTACTTTCCCGCGCGTCAAGTACTTGTCGCCGCGAGGGTCACCCGCCGGGGTCGAGCGGACGGCCTGGGGTCGGGCGACCACGGCCGGTCACGAACGCGCCAGTTCCGGATCCGCGCTGACCGCCGAGCCCCGTCGGGGAGCTTGCGGCCGCCCGGGCGCGTGCCCCTAGCCTGCGCTCGACGCCGAGGGAGGGGTCGACATGCCGACTCGCGCAGGCCACGTGCTGACCGCACTCGTGACCGCCGTCCTGGCCGGGGTGGCCACCCCGGCCGCTGCCGACACCGCCGAGTCGACAGCGCCCGTGGGCGCCGACGCCCGGGCCGTGACCGTCCCGGGGATCGGCCCGGCCGAGGACTTCGACGCGGACTACGAGCAGGCGCTGAGCACCGTGGACGGCTACTGGGAGAGCCACTGGGACGAGTTCTTCCCCGGCGCCTACACCGCCCCGTCGCTGGTCCAGGGCTCCCGTGCGCCAGGCCTCTACGACGACCCCGTCGACGAGGTGTACTGCGGCGAGGTCCGGCTGTCGGGCGAGAACGCCTGGTACTGCGGGGCCGGGGACTTCCTCGCCTTCGAGATCGACCTGATGATGCGCTCACAGGACCTCGGCGACGCCTTCGTCTACCTGGTCGTGGCCCACGAGTGGGCGCACGCGGTCACCACCCGCATCGACCCGGCGCTGGTGTCGGAGGCCTACGAGCTGCAGGCCGACTGCCTGGCCGGGGCGACGCTGCAGGGCGCCGCCGACGACGGCACCCTGGCCCTGGAGGACGGGGACACCCAGGAGTTCGTCGACTCCCTCGCCGCGGTCGCCAGCGACGTCCCGTGGGGGACGGTCTACGTCGACGACAGTGGCCAGGAGCAGACCGAGGTCCACGGCAGCGCCCAGGAGCGCACCGACGCCTTCCAGCGCGGGGTCTCCCACGGGGTGCGGGGCTGCCTGGCCAACTCAGTGGGCTGACGCCGGCGCCCGGCCGATCGCGAACACCCGCCGGAACGGCAGCACGGTCGTCCCGTCGGCCCGGACCGGATAGGCCTCCCGCAGTGCGGCCGCGTACTCGGCGGTCAGTTCGGCGGCGTCGTCCTCCTCGAGCAGGGCGAGCACCGGCCGGAGCACCGTGCTCCGCACCCAGTGCAGCACCGGGTCCTCGCCGGTGAGCACGTGCAGGTAGGTCGTCTCCCAGGCCTCGGCGTCCAGCCCGGCACCGGCCAGGACGTCGAGGTAGCCGACGGGGTCGAGGACGGCGTCCTCGGACGGCGCCGCACCGGCGAGCAGGCCCGCCCAGCGCGTCGACCGGCACAGCCCGGCCAGCAGGGCGTGCGTCGGTGCCCGCCAGTTGCCGGGCACCTGCAGGGCGAGCCAGCCCCCGGGTGCCAGGTGCCCGGCCCACCGGCGCAGCAGCTCCTCGTGACCGGGCACCCAGTGCAGGACCGCGTTGGTCACCAGGACGTCGACCGGTTCCCCAGGTGCCCAGTCCCGCACGTCGCCGAGCGCGAACTCCACTCGGCCGGGCACCTCGTGCGCCGCGGCCACGGCGAGCATCTCCGGCGAGGAGTCCACGCCGGTGACCCGTGCGCGGGGCCAGCGCTGCGCGAGTGAGGCGGTGAGCGCGCCCTCCCCGCAGCCGAGGTCGACGACCACACGGGGGTCCGCGGCGCCGACGCGGGCCAGCAGGTCGGCGAAC
Organism: Geodermatophilus sp. SYSU D00697; assembly: GCF_054050175.1. Taxonomy (NCBI): domain Bacteria; kingdom Bacillati; phylum Actinomycetota; class Actinomycetes; order Geodermatophilales; family Geodermatophilaceae; genus Geodermatophilus; species Geodermatophilus sp. SYSU D00697. Next base: position 14,382 of record NZ_JBJGYV010000016.1, on the reverse strand, counting down.
GGCCGGGCGCGCTCGCCGGAGAAGCGGAGGTAGCCCGCCGGGTCCCAGGCGCCGGTGCTCGTCACGGACCCCGACCCTAGGGCTCCGACGCGGGGCCCGGACACGCCCGGGACCGTCGTCCCGCCCCGGTACCGTGGCGGCCGCACCCCTCCCTCCCGCACGACTGGAGCCCGCGATCCCCGTGTCCGACGACGGTCCGCCCGCCCTGCCCGTCGCGGCCGACGGCGCGTCGGCGCCGGGCCTGTTCCTCGCCTTCGAGGGCGGCGAGGGCGCGGGGAAGTCCACCCAGGTGCGGCTGCTGTGCCAGTGGCTCACCGCGCAGGGGCGCACCGCGCGGGCGACCCTCGAGCCGGGCGGGACGCCGGCCGGTGCGGCCATCCGCGCCATCGTGCTCGACCGCGCCCACGCCGGGCTGGCGCCGCGTGCGGAGGCGCTGCTCTACGCCGCCGACCGGGCCCAGCACGCGTCCGCCGTCCTGCGGCCGGCGCTGGCCGCGGGGGAGGTCGTGGTCACCGACCGCTACATCGACAGCTCGCTGGCCTACCAGGGCGCCGGGCGGACCATCCCGATCGACGACGTCCGCGCGCTCTCCCGGTGGGCGACCGAGGGTCTGCGCCCCGACCTGACCGTCCTGCTGGACCTCCCGCCGGAGGTCGGGCTGGCGCGGGCCCGTGGCCGGGCGGTCGCCGACCGGCTGGAGTCCGAGTCGCTGGACTTCCACCAGCGGGTGCGGACGACGTTCCGCGCGCTGGCCGACGCCGACCCCGGCCGCTACCTCGTGCTGGACGCCACCGGGACGGTCGACGACCTCGCCGCCGCCATCCGGTCGCGGGTCGCGGCGCTGCTGGGGGTGCGGGTGAGCCAGCCGGCGAGCTCACCCGTCAGCACGGCAGCGGCGCGAACGGAGCCGACGAGCGCCGGCGAGGAGGCGAGGTGAGCGTCTGGGACCAGGTGATCGGCCAGCCCGCGGCCGTCGCCGAGCTGCGCGCCGCGGTCGCCGACCCCGCCGCGATGACCCACGCGTGGCTGTTCACCGGGCCACCCGGCTCCGGCCGCTCGGTCGCCGCCCGCGCCTTCGCCGCCGCACTGCAGTGCCCGGACGGCGGCGACGGCACCTGCCACGACTGCCGCACCGCGCTCTCCGGCACGCACGCCGACGTGAACGTGATCGTCCCGGACGGGCTGTCGATCGGCGTCGCGGAGGCCCGCGAGCTGGTGCGGGTGGCCGGCCGGGCGCCCTCGCAGGGCCGGTGGCAGATGATCATCGTCGAGGACGCCGACCGGATGAGCGAGGCGGCGGCCAACGCGGTGCTCAAGATGATCGAGGAGCCACCCCCGCGGACCGTGGTCATGCTGTGCGCGCCGAGCCTGCACCCCGACGACGTGCCGGTGACCATCCGGTCGCGGTGCCGCGTCGTCAGCCTGCGCACGCCGTCGGTCGACGCGATCGCTGACGTGCTGGTCCGCCGGGACGGGGTGGACCCCGCGCTGGCGGCCTGGTCCGCCGGCGCCGCGGGAGGCCACGTCGGCCGCGCCCGGCGGCTGGCCCGGGACGAGGACGCGCGCCTGGCCCGCAAGGCCGTGCTCGACATCCCGCTGTCCCTGGTCTCCCTCGCGGCCTGCCTCAACGCCGCCGACGACCTCGTCGGCGCCGCCCAGGAGGAGACCGACGCGGCGACCGAGGCGCTCAACGGCGCGGAGACCGAGGCGCTCAAGGCCAGCCTGGGCGTCGGGGCGCGCGGGCCCGGCGTCGCCGCCGCCAGCAAGGGCGCCGGCCAGATCAAGGAGCTGGAGCGCCGGCAGAAGTCGCGGGCCACGCGCATCGGCCGGGACTCCCTGGACCGCGCGCTGGTCGACCTCGCCGGGCTCTACCGGGACGCCCTGGTCCTGGACTCCGCGGGGTCCGAGTCGCTGCCGCTGAACCACCCGGACCGCCGCGCGGACGCCGAGGAGCTGGCGCGCCGCATCGGCGCCGAGGGGGCGCTGCGCCGCATCGACGCCGTCCTGGCCTGCCGGGTCGCGCTGGAGCAGAACGTGAAGCCGCAGATCGCCGTGGAGGCGCTCACCGTGGCGCTGCGGCTGCCGGCGTGAAGGACCCCGAGAAGGACCCCGAGAAGGACCCCGTCCTCCCCACCCTTCGCGAGCTCAGGGTGGGACCGGGACGGGGCCGCCAGACCCCTCGCAGGCTCGGGGCGGTGCCCTGGACGGGGCCCACGCCGGGACCGCCGAGCCGTCACGTAAGCTGTTCGCCGCACGCCCGCCGCCTTAGCTCAGTCGGTAGAGCATCTCACTCGTAATGAGAAGGTCGTCGGTTCGATTCCGACAGGCGGCTCTCCTGTGACCAGCGGCTTCGCCTCTCCGGGCGGGGCCGTTGCGTCCCTCCGGACCCATGCGGGCGGAGGTGACCGGTGGGGCCGTGAGCGCCCCCGTCGGGGACCAGGGCGCGGCCTGCGTCGGCCGCCCTGACGCCCGACTCCTCGGAGCGGGTGGCGTCGATGTCTCCTGCGCTCGTCCTTCCGGCCCCTCCCGGCCGGGCCGGACCGGCGACCCGTTCGAGGGATGTCTGCTTCGGGCGCTACACCGCCGCGTTCCGGTCGCCGATGTCGTCACCCGAGGCGCGGGCCGGCCGCCCCGTGGACGGACCGAGGGACGTGATGGGTGAGACACAGCGGTGGCCGGCGATCCGGATGCGGCTCACTGCGAGCGCCGCAGTGGGCGCGGCCCTCGTGCTGGCGACCCCCGGCACGGCGAACGCGACGGACCCGTCCGTGGTCGCCCTCGTCTCCTGCGTGATGCCGGTGCAGGACGGTCAGTGGACCGCCGTCTTCGGTTACGACAACACGACGTCGGTCACCCGACGAGCGCAGGTGGGCACCAGCGACAACCGCTTCGATCCCGATCGCTTCGACGGGTCGCAGGTCGACACGTTCTCGCCGGGCACCCACCAGGGTGCCTTCTCGGTGCGAGTGCCATCGTCCTACGCCAGCATCGAGTGGAGGCTCTTCGAGTCACGGGTCATCGCGCGCAGGGACGGCAGCAATGCGTGTCCACGGACCACGGAGATGCCGGCCGACGGCAACGGCACGGGTACGGCGGTGGCATTCGGCGCGGCAGGCGTGGCGGCCGCGCTGTACCGCTTCCGCCGCCGGTCGGCGCGCCTGGCGGAGGTCTCGGCGTCGGCCGAGGCGGTCTGACCGCGACGCGCGGCGTCCCGGCCGTCAGCACCCACCCGGGGTGGTGGTGCGCAGCCCCTGCCCGCAGCGCCGGCCGCCGAGCAGTCTGTCGCGAGGGCCGCGGCACCGCGCGTCGGTCCTGCGAGGTCCCGTCCGGGGAGCGAATCCCACCGGCCGGGTCCGGGCGGCGCGCGGAGGACCCGAGACGGCTGCGCGTGACCGCGGGCCGTCCGGCCAGCACGATGCCCGGGTGGACAGAGCCCTGGCCAGCGCGGTCGCGCACCGCTGGCACCCGATCGCCGCTCCGCTGTCCGACGAGAGCGTCCGCCTGCTGCTGGGCCGGCTCGAGCCGCCCGACGGCGCCCGCGTGCTCGACCTCGGCTGTGGCTCGGGCGCCTGGCTGCTGCCGCTGCTGGCGGCCCGGCCCGGGCTCACCGGGGTCGGGGTGGACCTGTCCGCGCCCGCGCTCACCGAGGCCCGGCGGCAGGCGCAGCAGCGGGCCCTGACCGACCGGGTGGAGTTCGTCGAGGGCGACGCGGCGGCCTACGACGGCGACCGGTTCGACGTCGTCCTGTGCGTCGGGGCCAGCCACGTCTTCGGCGGGCCGGCCGGCACGCTGAGCGCGGTGCGGGACCACCTGCGGCCCGGCGGGCGGGTGCTCTTCGGGGACGGCTTCTGGGAGCGCGGGCCGAGTCCGCAGGCCCTGGCCGGTCTGGGCGCCGAGCCGGGGGAGCTGCCCGACCTGGCCGGGCTGACGGCCGAGGTCGCCGGCCAGGGCTACGAGCTCGGCTACGGCCACCTCAGCACCGCGGCGGAGTGGGACGAGTACGAGTGGTGCTGGACCGGTGCGCTGACCGGCTGGGCGCTGGGCGAGGCGCCCGACGGCGACCGCGACGCGGCCCTGGAGATGGCCCGCACGCACCGCCGGCAGTGGCTGCACGGCTACCGCGGCGAGCTCGGCTTCCTCACCGTCGTCCTGCACGACCTGCGGCGCTGAGGACGCCGACGGCGGTGCACCCCGGGGGAGGGGCGCACCGCCGTCGGCGTCCGTCGTGCGCTCGGCGGCCGCTCGGTGAGGGGCCAGCGGCCTTCAGTGGTGGGGAGCCGCGTCCTGGGCACGCTCCAGGGAGGCGTTGATCTCCGCCTCCGCCTCGGTCCGGCCGACCCACTCGGCGCCCTCGACCGACTTGCCCGGCTCGAGGTCCTTGTAGGTCTCGAAGAAGTGCTGGATCTCCAGGCGGTCGAACTCCGACACGTCCCCGATGTCGGTCAGGTGCGCCATCCGCGGGTCGGTCGCCGGCACGCAGAGGACCTTGTCGTCGCCGCCCTTCTCGTCGGTCATCCGGAACATGCCGATGGCCCGGCAGGTGATGAGGCAGCCGGGGAAGGTCGGCTCCTCGAGGAGGACCAGGGCGTCGAGCGGGTCGTCGTCCTGGCCGAGGGTGTTCTCGATGTACCCGTAGTCGGCCGGGTACCGGGTGGAGGTGAAGAGCATCCGGTCCAAGCGGATGCGTCCGGTGGCGTGGTCCAGCTCGTACTTGTTCCGCTGGCCCTTCGGGATCTCGATCGTCACGTCGAACTGCACGGGTCGTAGTGTGGCTGATCGGACCCCGGGCGACCGCCGGAGGTCGTTCCGGGGGGTGGGCACCATCGCGTCGAGCGGGTCGGCGACCGTCACGCCGAAGTACTCGCGGTTCCGCCGCCGACTCGTCCTGGGCACCCTCGCGCTGCTGCTCGTGATGGCCGCCGTCGTGTGGTTCGTCGTCGCCCCCGGCAGCGGGGACGACGCCGCGCCGGCCGACGCGGGGGTCGCCGAGGCCCGCCTCCCCGACGTCGAGGCCGCCGCCCCGGTGCTGGCCGCACTGGGGTCCGAGGCCCCCGTCCCGGACAGCGACGCGCTGACCGCCGAGCTCGACCCGCTGCTGTCCGCACCGGCGCTGGGCACCGGGGTCGGCGCGGAGGTCGTCGACGTCTCCTCGGGTGAGGTGCTGCTGGACCGGGATGCCGACCAGCCGGCCACCCCCGCCTCCACCGCGAAGTTGCTCACCGCCGTCGCGGCGCTGACGACCCTCGGTCCGGAGGCCACCCTCGAGACCACGGTGGTGGCCGGCACCACCCCAGGTGAGGTCGTGCTGGTCGGGGGCGGCGACCCGACGCTGTCGCGCACCGCGCCGTCCCTGACCTACCCGGGGGCGCCCACCGTCGAGGACCTCGCCGCCCAGGTGCGCGCCGCCCTCCCCCAGGGGACCGAGGTGACGCGCGTGGTGGTCGACAGCTCGCTGTTCGAGGGCCCGCTCACCGCGTCCGGCTGGGGCCCTGACGACGCCCCGTCCAGCTACGCCGCCCCGGTCACCGCGACCGCCGTCGACGGCGCCCGCGTCCGCTCCGGGGAGAACCCGCGCAGCGGCCAGCCGGGCCTCGACGCCGGGGCCGCGCTGGCCGACGCCCTCGGCGTGCCCGGCGCGACGGTGGCGCTGGGCGAGGCCCCCGACGACGCGCAGACGCTGGGCTCGGTGCGGTCGGCGCCGGTCGCCCGGCTGGTCGAGCAGGCCCTGTCCCAGTCGGACAACCTGCTGGCCGAGACCCTGGCCCGGCACGTGGCGATCGCCCGGGACGAGCCGGCCACCTTCGCGGGGTCGGCGCAGGCGGTCACCGACGCGCTGTCCGAGGCGGGCCTCGACGTCACGGGGGTGGAGCTCTCCGACGGCAGCGGCCTCTCGCTGGAGGACCGCGTCCCGGTCTCGCTGCTCGCCGACCTCCTCGCCGGGGCCGCCAACGGTTCCCTGTCCGACGCCTCGGCCGTCGTCTCCGGGCTGGCCGTCGCCGGCTACGACGGCACCCTCGCCGACCGCGACGACGCCGACCCGCAGACCGCGCCGGGCACCGTCCGCGCCAAGACCGGCACGCTGCTCGGCGTCCACGGGCTGGCCGGCACCGTGGTCACCCTCGACGGCCGGCTCCTGGTCTTCGCCGTCGTCGCCGACGGTGCGCCGGCCGACGGGCAGGCCGCGGAGGACGCGCTGGACGACGTCGCGGCGGCGCTGGCCCGCTGCGGCTGCCGCTCGCAGTGAGCGGCGGCGGGGTCCTCCTGCCGCGTACCGTGAGGCGATGAGCAGCGCTTCCTCGATGGTCGACTGGGACCTCGCCGGCCGCACGGCCCGCCGCCTCGTCGGCCCGGGGCCGCAGACCACCCGCGAGGAGGCCGCGGCCGTCGTCTCCGAACTGCACGAGGCGGCCGCCACCGCCGTGGCCCACGTCGAGGGCCTCACCGGGCTCACGCCCGTCCCCGGCGGGCCGGTGCCCCAGGTCGCCGTCGTGGACCGCCCCGGCTGGGTGGACGCCAACACCTCGGGGATGGCCGCGCTGCTCGACCCACTGGTCGACGCGCTGACCGCCAAGCAGGAGACCCGCCCAGGCCCGCTGGCCACCGCCATCGGCTCGCGCGCCACGGGCGTGCAGGCCGGCGGCATCCTCGCCTTCCTGTCCTCCCGGGTGCTCGGCCAGTACGAGGTGTTCGGCACCGGGGGCCGGCTGCTGCTGGTGGCGCCGAACATCGTCGACGCCGAGCGCCGCCTCGGGGTCGACCCCAGCGACTTCCGGCTGTGGGTCTGCCTGCACGAGGTGACCCACCAGCTGCAGTTCACCGCGGTGCCCTGGCTCAAGGACCACCTCGAGGCGCAGATCGCCGAGTTCGTCGAGGCCACCAACCTCGACCCCGACGTGCTGCGGGAGCGCCTCCGCGACCTGCTGCACAGCATCGGTGACGCGGTGCGCGGCGGGGACGGCGACGACAGCGGGCTGATGGCGCTCATCCAGGACCCCGCCCAGCGCGCCGTCCTGGACCGGGTCACCGCGGTGATGAGCCTGGTCGAGGGCCACGCCGAGTACGTGATGGACGGCGTGGGCCCGGACGTCGTCCCGTCGGTGAAGACGCTGCGCAAGCGGTTCGCCCAGCGGCGCAAGGGCCGCGGTCCGCTCGACCGCGTGCTGCGCCGGCTGCTGGGCCTGGAGCAGAAGATGAAGCAGTACGCCGACGGCCGGCACTTCGTCGGTGGCGTGGTCGACCTCGTCGGCATGGAGGGCTTCAACCGCGTGTGGTCGGGGCCGGAAAACCTGCCGCGGATCGAGGAGCTCACCGACCCGGCGCGCTGGGTCGAGCGGGTGCACGGCCGCCCGGCCATCCCGGCCTGAGGACCGGGCCGGTGACCGGCCCTCCCCGCGCGGTCGCGGTGCTCCGGCGCGCGGTCCGGGAGGGGCTGCGCTGCTGCCCGCAGCCGGTCCTGGTGGCGTGCAGCGGGGGAGCGGACTCCGTGGCGCTGGCCGCCGCGCTCGCCTTCGAGTCCCGGTCACCTGCCGTCCGGGTCGGCGGCGTCACCGTCGACCACGGCCTGCAGCCCGGGTCCGCCGCGCGAGCGGACGCCACTGCCGAGCTGCTCCGCGGCCTCGGCCTGGACCCGGTCCTCGTGCTGCGGGTGAGCGTCGGCGGCGAGGGTGGCCCCGAGGGCGCGGCGCGGGCGGCCCGCTACGGCGCGCTGGCCGACGCGGGCGTCCGGCACGGGGCGCGGATCGCCCTCGGGCACACGCTCGACGACCAGGCCGAGACCGTGCTGCTCGGGCTCGGACGCGGGTCGGGCCCGCGGTCGGTGGCGGGCATGGTGGCCGAGCGCTCCGAGGCGGGCGTGACCTGGTGGCGCCCGCTGCTCGGTGTCCGCCGGGCGACGGCCCGGCGGGCCTGCGCCGACCAGGGGCTGGAGGTGTGGGACGACCCCTGGAACACCGACCCCGCCTACACCCGGGCCCGGCTGCGCGGCGAGGTGCTGCCCCTGATGGAGGAGGTCCTGGGCGGGGGCGTCGCGCCGGCGCTCGCGCGGACGGCCGCGCTGCTGCGCGAGGACCTCGACGCCCTCGACGCGCTGGCCGCGGCGGAGCTGGCCCGGCTGGCCGGGGAGGCCGGGGACGGCGGCCTGCCCGCCCGACCCCTGGCGCCGGTCCCGGCGGCGGTGCGCCGGCGGGTGCTGCGCCGCTGGCTCCAGGCGGCCGGGGTGCCCGACCTGCAGGCGGTGCACCTGCGGGCGGTCGAGGCCCTCGTCACCGCCTGGCGGGGGCAGGGCCGGGTGGACCTACCCGGCGGTGCGGGGGTGCTCCGGGCGTCTGGCAGGCTGGTGTTCCTGCCCCCCGGCGACGCGCGGGGCCCCCAGTCCGGGGACGTACCAGACACCCTCGAGGAGCCATCGGCGTGACCCAGGCCGGCAGCGATCCCGAAGAGCTCGGCAACCACCACGGCTACGGCCCCGACATCGACCACGTGCTGCTCAGCGAGAAGCAGATCCAGGCCAAGATCGGTGAGCTGGCGGCGCAGATCGCCGAGGACTACGCCGGCAAGGAGGTCCTGCTGGTCGGCGTCCTCAAGGGCGCGGTGCTGTTCATGAGCGACTTCGCCCGGGCACTGCGGCTGCCCACCCAGATGGAGTTCATGGCCGTCTCCTCCTACGGCTCCTCCACCAGCTCCTCGGGCGTGGTCCGGATCCTCAAGGACCTCGACCGCGACATCAGCGACCTGCACGTGCTGGTGCTCGAGGACATCATCGACTCGGGGCTGACCCTGTCCTGGCTGCTGAAGAACCTGGGCAGCCGCCGTCCGGCCTCCCTCGAGGTCTGCGCGCTGCTGCGCAAGCCCGACGCGGTGAAGGTCGACGTGCCGGTCCGCTACATCGGCTTCGACATCCCCAACGAGTTCGTCGTCGGGTACGGCCTGGACTACGCCGAGCGCTACCGCGACCTGCCCTACATCGCCACCCTCAAGCCCGAGGTCTACGCCTGACGGGGAGTCCCTGACGTCGCCCGCGGGGCGGCACCGCGGCCGTGTGCGACCGGCTCGCCCACAGGGTGCTCCCGGCTCGCGGACGGCTGTCGCACAGGTTCCCCGGTGTACCGTCGATCGCAACGACGCTGCACCGAGCGCCGGGGTGCCCCGCCCAGGTCGCAGGGAGCGTCCCGGCGGACGATCAGGAGGGTGGACGGGTCAGGCCGGAGACCCCGGCCGCCCGGCATCGGTGTATGGAACGCAAGAAGATCTTCCGCTCCGTGTGGTTCTGGGTCGTCCTCGTCGTCCTCCTGGCGTTGGCGTTCTCCTCGCTGTTCCGCGGCAACGGCGGCTACGAGGAGGTCAGCACCCGCACCGCGATCGAGCAGATCACCAGTGGGAACGTCGACCAGGTCACGATCAACGACAAGGAACAGACCCTCGACCTGGACCTGAGGAGCCCGGTCGAGGGCAGTGACAGGGTCACCGCCTCCTACCCGCTGGGTGCCTCCGACGACGTCTTCGACCTGGTCTCGGGTCTGAACGGCAACGGCGACGGCGTCGACTTCAACACCAACGTCACGCAGGACAGCGTGCTGGTCAGCCTGCTGATCAGCTTCCTGCCGTTCGTGATCCTCCTGTTGCTGCTGTTCTGGCTGTTCAACTCCATGCAGGGCGGCGGCCGGGGCGTCATGGCCTTCGGCAAGTCCAAGGCCAAGGTGGTCAGCAAGGACACCCCGAAGACGACGTTCGCCGACGTCGCCGGCGCCGACGAGGCGATCGAGGAGCTGCGCGAGATCAAGGACTTCCTCGCCAACCCGGTCAAGTTCCAGGCCGTCGGCGCGAAGATCCCCAAGGGCGTGCTGCTGTTCGGCCCGCCCGGCACCGGCAAGACGCTGCTCGCCCGCGCGGTCGCCGGCGAGGCCGGCGTCCCCTTCTTCTCCATCTCCGGCTCGGACTTCGTCGAGATGTTCGTCGGCGTCGGGGCCAGCCGCGTCCGCGACCTGTTCGAGCAGGCCAAGCAGAACGCCCCGGCCATCATCTTCGTCGACGAGATCGACGCCGTCGGCCGCCACCGCGGCGCCGGCATGGGCGGCGGTCACGACGAGCGCGAGCAGACCCTCAACCAGATGCTCGTCGAGATGGACGGCTTCGACGTCAAGGGCGGCGTCATCATGATCGCCGCCACCAACCGGCCCGACATCCTCGACCCGGCGCTGCTGCGCCCGGGCCGCTTCGACCGGCAGATCGCCGTCGACCGGCCGGACCTGGAGGGCCGCAAGGCCATCCTCGCCGTCCACGCCAAGGGCAAGCCGCTCGCGCCGGACGTCGACCTCGAGACCGTCGCCCGCCGCACCCCCGGCTTCACCGGCGCGGACCTGGCCAACGTGCTCAACGAGGGCGCGCTGCTGACCGCCCGCAACAACGGCACGGTCATCACCGACCCCGTCCTGGAGGAGGCGATCGACCGCGTCATCGCGGGCCCGGAGCGCAAGACGCGGGCGATGAGCGAGAAGGAGAAGAAGGTCACCGCCTACCACGAGGGCGGACACGCCCTCGTGGCGCACGCGCTCCCCAACCTGGACCCGGTGCACAAGGTGACGATCCTCCCGCGCGGCCGTTCGCTGGGGCACACGCTGGTGCTGCCGACCGAGGACAAGTACACCCAGACCCGGTCGGAGATGATCGACACGCTGGCCTACGCCCTGGGCGGACGGGCGGCGGAGGAGCTGGTCTTCCACGAGCCCACCACGGGTGCCGGCAACGACATCGAGAAGGCCACCTCGCTGGCCCGCGCGATGGTCACCCAGTACGGCATGAGCGCGAAGCTGGGCGCGGTCAAGTACGGCAGCAACGAGTCCGAGCCGTTCCTGGGCCGTGACATGCGCTCGCACCCGGACTACTCCGAGGCCGTCGCCGCCGACATCGACGCCGAGGTCCGCGCGCTGATCGAGGCCGCGCACGACGAGGCCTGGGAGATCCTGGTGGAGTACCGGTCCGTGCTCGACCAGCTCGTCCTCGAGCTGATCGACAAGGAGACCCTGTCCAAGGAGGACATGGCGCGCATCTGCGCCCCGGTCACCAAGCGGCCCTCCCTGGCCCCGTACAACGGATTCGGCAAGCGCACCCCGTCCGACCAGCCGCCGGTGCTCACCCCCGCCGAGCGGGCGGCCCAGAACGGCAACGGCCGGGTCGGGGAGGGCTCCACTGCGGTCGGGGACGTCGGCGCCCCGGTGCAGAGGTGAGCGAGCTGGCGAGCGCCGGCGAGGAGGGTGCGTGAGCGAGGTCCCGGCCGAGCCCGACGACCTGCTGCTGGAGCGGCCGCCGAGCGCCGGGGTGGACCACGAGCGGGCCGCGGCCGCCGTCCGTGAGCTGCTGATCGCGGTGGGGGAGGACCCGGACCGGCCCGGGCTGAGGGACACCCCTGGGCGGGTGGCGCGCGCCTACGCGGAGACCTTCGCCGGGCTGTGGCAGGACCCCTCGGACATCCTCGCCACGACCTTCGACGAGGACCACGACGAGATGGTCCTGGTCAAGGACATCCCGATGTACTCGACCTGTGAGCACCACCTGGTGCCCTTCCACGGGGTCGCGCACATCGGCTACATCCCCGGCGAGGACGGCAGGGTCACCGGCCTGTCCAAGCTCGCCCGGCTGGTCGAGGTCTACGCCCGACGCCCGCAGGTGCAGGAGCGGATGACCAGCCAGATCGCCGACGCGCTGGCCGAGGTCCTCAAGCCGCGCGGCGTCCTGGTGGTCATCGAGGCCGAGCACCTGTGCATGGCCATGCGGGGCATCCGCAAGCCCGGTTCGACCACGGTGACCTCCGCCGTGCGGGGCATCTTCCGGGACAACCCGGCGACGCGCAGCGAGGCGATGAGCCTCGTCATGCGAGGGTGACGGGCGAGTGAGCATCGCAGGGAGCGCCAGCCACCGAGGAGCGGAGCGAGCCCGGGACCGAGCCGTGGACAGGGGCCGGTGACCGCCCTCCCCGTCCCGCGCCCCGGCCACTGCGTGGTCATGGGGGTCCTCAACGTCACGCCCGACTCCTTCTCCGACGGCGGCTGCTTCGCCGACGCCCCGTCGGCGATCGCCCACGGTCTGGCCATGCACGCGGCGGGTGCCGACTACGTCGACGTCGGCGGTGAGTCCACCCGGCCCGGCGCCGACCGGGTCGGCGCCGACGAGGAGTGCCGGCGCGTGCTCCCGGTGGTCCGCGAGCTCACCGGCGCGGGCGTGCGGGTCAGCGTCGACACCACCCGGGCCGAGGTGGCGGAGGCCGCGCTGCACGCCGGGGCGGTGCTGGTGAACGACGTCAGCGGAGGGCTGGCCGACGCCGGCATGGCCCGGCTGGTGGCCGACGCCGGGGTCCCGTGGGTGCTCATGCACTGGCGGGGCCACAGCCGGGAGATGTACGCCGCGGCCCGCTACGGCGACGTCGTCACCGAGGTCTGCGCCGAGCTCACCGCCCGCGTGGAGGACGTCGTGGCCGCGGGGGTGGCGCCCGAGCAGCTGGTGCTCGACCCCGGGCTGGGCTTCGCCAAGCGCGCCGAGCACAACTGGGCGCTGCTCGCCGGCCTCGACCGGCTGATCTCCCTCGGCCTGCCGGTGCTCGTCGGTGCCTCGCGCAAGACGTTCCTCGGCCGGCTGCTGGCCGCCCCCGACGTCACCGTGCGCCCCGCGGAGCAGCGGGACGCCGCCACGCTGGCCACGACCGTGCTCGCCGCCGAGGCCGGCGCCTGGGGCGTCCGGGTGCACGACGCGGGGGCCTCCGCCGACGCCGTCCGCACCGTCGCCGCCGTGCAGGCCGCCCGCCGGGAGAGGAGGACGCATGCCTGACCGCATCGCCGTCCGCGGCCTGACCGCGCACGCCCACCACGGGGTCTACGGCTTCGAGCGCGAGCGGGGGCAGACCTTCCGCGTCGACGCCGTCCTCGAGCTGGACACCGCACCCGCCGCGGCGGGGGACGACCTCGGGAAGACGGTGAACTACGCCGAGCTGGCCCAGGCGCTGCACGCCGTCCTGACCGGGGAGCCGGTCGACCTGCTGGAGACGCTGGCCCAGCGGCTGGCCGACGTCTGCCTGGCCGACCCCCGGGTGGACGCCGTCGAGATCACCGTGCACAAGCCCGAGGCCGACCTCGGCGTGCCGTTCGACGACGTCACCGTGAGCATCCGCAGGCAGAAGGACCCGTCCCTCCCCACGACTCGCGAGCTCGCCGTGGGTCCCGAGGACGGGCCGACGAGCGCATGACGAAGGAGCCCCTCTCGTGAGTCGGGCGGTGCTGTCCCTCGGCGCCAACCTCGGCGACCGGGCCGCCGCGATCCGCGGCGCGATCACCGCGCTCAAGGACGACGGTGTGCTGGTGGCGCGCTCCACGCTCTACGAGACCCCGCCGTGGGGGCCGGTCGATCAGCCGCCGTACCTGAACGCGGTGGTCGTGGTCCGCGGGCCCCGCGACGCGGCCGGGTGGCTGGCGCGCGCCCACGAGCTCGAGCAGGCAGCCGGGCGGACCCGCGAGGTCCGCTGGGGGGCGCGCACCCTCGACGTCGACGTCGTCACGGTGACCGGGGACGACGGGCAGCCGGTGCTCTCCCGGGACCCCGACCTGACCCTGCCGCACCCGCGCGCGCACGAGCGGGCGTTCGTGCTCGTGCCATGGGCCACGCTCGACCCCACGGCGGTGCTGCCCGGCTGCGGGCGGGTGGTCGACCTGGTCGCCGCGCTGCCTCCCGAGGAGGTCGCCGCGGTGGTCCGCTGGGAGCACCTCCATTGAGGCCGGTGTCCCGGCGGGACCTCGCCGTCCTGGCCGTGGGGCTGGCGGTGGCGGTCTGGCTGGTGGTGCGTGCGGTCTACGGCTCCCTCCCGGAGCTGCGCTGGTGGCTGCCGGTGCCGATCGGGGTGCTCGCCGTCGCCGAGCTGCTCGGCGCCCGGACGCTGCGCGCCCGGCTGGCCGCCCAGCGGGACCACCGACCGCCCGCCGAGCGGGGGTACGCGCCGGTGCGGCCGGTGGAGCCCATGCTGGTGGCCCGGCTGGCGGTGCTCGCGCAGGCCAGCGCCTACGTCGGCGCCGTGTTCCTCGGTACCTGGGTCGGGCTGCTGCTCTACGTCGTCCCGGCGCTGTCGCGGCTGCAGGCCGCGGGCGGGGACACCATCACCGGCGTCCTCGGGGTGGCGTGCTCCGCCGCGCTGGTCGGTGCCGCCCTGTGGCTGGAGTCGGTCTGCCGCATCCCGCCCTCGCCTGATGGGGACGAGCGCCCACCCGCCGACCCCGCCACCTAGACGAGTAAGTCCGAAGTCCGGTCAGTGGTCATAGGCGATCAGGGAGCGGGTGACTGGCTGGCCGGTGGCCCGGTTGTGCCAGATGGCGGCGGTGAGCGCGAGTAGCCGCTGAGCGACTCGGG
>NZ_JBJGYV010000015.1:0-131634 GCF_054050175.1 Geodermatophilus sp. SYSU D00697 | reverse complement strand
CCCCCCCCCCCCCCCCCCCCCCCCCCCCCCCCCCCCCCCCCCCCCCCCCCCCCCCCCCCCCCGCCGGCGTCCGGGACGCGGCTCAGGTGGCCGCGGCCACCTGCGGCGTCAGCGCCTTCATGTTCTCCAGCCGCGCGAGGACCTGGGCCTGCAGGGTCGCCACCGCGGGGTCGGACTGACGGCGGGGGTGGGGCAGGTCGACGGTGATCTCCTCGAAGATCCGGCCACCGGGCTGCAGCACGATGATCCGGTCGGAGAGCTCGACGGCCTCCACGACGTCGTGGGTCACGAACACGACGGTCTTCTTGGTCCGGGCCCAGATGTCCTGCAGCTGGGCCCGGAGCTCGCGGGCGGTGATCGCGTCCAGGTGGCTGAACGGCTCGTCCATGATCAGCAGGTCGGGCTCGACCGCGAACGCCCGGGCGATGCCGACGCGCTGCTGCATGCCGCCGGAGAGCTGGCCGGGGTAGAAGTCCGCGTGCTTGGCGAGGCCCACCATCTCCAGGTACTTGTCGACCCGGCGCCTGGTCTCCTCGTCGTCCTTGTCCTGGACGTAGAGCATGTTCTGGCGGACGGTGCGCCAGGGGAGCAGCCGCGCGTCCTGGAACACGTAGCCGAGCCGCGCGGGCCTCCCCTCGTCGCTGGTGAGCTGGAGCTCCCCCGAGGTGTGCGGTTCCACGCCGGAGATGATGTTGAGCAGGGTGCTCTTGCCGGAGCCGGAGGGGCCGACGATCGAGACGAACGTCTGCCCGCGGACGTCGAAGTTGATGTGGTCCAGCACCCGGTTGCTGCGTGCGGTGCCGGCGCCGAAGGTCTTGCAGAGGTCCTTCACTGCCAGGACGGCCATGGTCGTGCCTCTCGCATGTCGTTGCGTGTGGGAGGAGGGGGAGGGAGGGGTGGTGCCGCGCGCCGCGGCACCACCCCGCGGCTCAGTGCGCCGCGTCCCGCCAGCGGAACGCCCGCCGGGACAGCCGCTCGAAGATGAGCTGGTCGAGGACGATGATCACGCCCACGAAGAGCACGACCCACGCGGCGAAGCCGGCGAACTGGTTGGCGTCGTACCAGTAGCGGGCGCGGTAGCCGGCGCCGCCGGAGCCGCCGAACCACTCGGCCAGCAGCACGCCGTTCCAGCCCATGATCACGACGAACCGGATACCGGCCATGACGTAGCCCATGACCGCGGGCAGGACCAGCTCCCGGACCCGCCGGCCGACCGGGACGCCGTAGGAGGACGACATGTCGCGCAGGTCCCGGGACACCCCGAAGACGCCCTGCGCCACGTTGACGATCATGAACGGCACCGCGGTCAGGAACGTGGTGACGATCGGCGAGGTGTGCCCGAAGCCGAACCACATGACGGTGAGGAAGGCCCACATGATGGCGGGGATGGAGAGGGCGACCATGACGGGGCTCTCCAGGAACGCCCGCGCCATCGGGGACAACCCCATCAGCACCCCCACGAGGACGCCGACGACGATCGACAGGGCCACGCCGACCCCGAACCGGTAGAAGGTGTCGGCGAAGTTGCCGAAGACCTCCCCGCGGCGGAACTCCTCGACCAGCGAGTCGACGACCGCGGCGGGCCCCGGGATCCGCTCGAACAGCGCGGCGAGCACGAGCCAGAGCACGAAAGCGGCCACGTAGAACGTGATGCGCGCCGCCCGGTCGGAGAGGAGCCGACGACGCCACGTCGGGCGGGGCCGTGCGACCTCCTGCGAGGACGTGTGCGGGGCCAGGGTGTCGGTCACTTCGCGGCCCTCTCTTCCGGTCGCCAGGCGAGGAGACGGTTCTCCAGCTTGCGGAGCACCAGCCGCTCGATGATCAGCATGAAGACGATGAACAGGGCCATCCAGGCGATGACGCCGGTGATGTTGAACAACTGGTACTCGCTGCGGATCTGGAAGCCCACGCCGTTCGTGCCGCCGAAGACCTCGGTGAGGGCCTCGACCTTCCAGGCCACCGCGAAGGACATGCGGACCGCCGCGAAGACGTACGGCACGATCGTCGGGACGAAGACCTCCCGGCGGATCTGCCGGGGGGAGCGCCCGAACGCCTGGCTCATCTTCACCAGGGACTGGTCGACCCCCCGGATGCCCTCCGCCACGTTGATGGCGACGTAGGGCGTGGACACCAGGGCGACGGCGAGGACCGGGCCGAGGTTGGAGAGGCCGAAGATGATCAGCGAGAGGACGGCGTAGGTGAGCGCCGGGATGGTGCCGGCGACGGTCACGCCGTCGTGGAAGAACGCCCTCCAGTAGTTGTAGCGGCCCATCAGGTACCCGACGGGCGCACCGATCAGGACGGCGACACCGAAGCCGGCGAAGGTCTTCAGGACGCTGGCCAGGAAGTCCGACACGAGGGCACCGCTGGCGACGATGTCCCACATCTCGACGGACACCTCGAGCGGGTTCGGCAGCGTGCCGAACGGGAGGTAGTACGCGGCCACCTGCCAGATCAGCAGCAGGGCCGCCCACCCGGCGACGAGGAGGGCGAGGCGCTTGCGCTTGTTGCGCGCCGACGCCTTGCGGGCGAGCGCCTCGCCCTCCTGCCAGGTGACCGCGGGCGCCACAGGCGGTTCCGTGATCACGGGGTTGGTCATGGAGTGGTCCCCCTCGGGAGGTGTGGCCGGGTCAGGACGTCGGCTGGAGGGTCGTGAAGCTGGGCTCCTCGGCGCCCTCCTCGACGAAGCCGGTCTCCCGCATCAGGTCGAAGACCTCCTGCTCGCCCTGGACCCACTCGTCGTCGAGGAACGTGGTGGGCACGAACCAGTCGAACCGGTTGTCGAGCCAGTCCTGCAGGAACGCCATCTCCTCCGGCGTCCGGACCGCGAAGTCCTCGGGGTAGGCGGCGATGATCTCGTCGCGGTGCTGCTGCCACTCCTGGATGCCGCGGTCCCACAGGGAGATGAGGAAGGTCGCCTCGTCCTTGTTCTTCTCCACCCACGACTCGCGGGCGACGAAGACGTTGGTCTGCGGGTGGGTCACGTCGTCGGGGTTGCTGCTGTAGTTCTCGGCCCACATCTGCGCCGCCGACTTGGCGTCGTACAGCGGCGTGATCTGGTTGGTCGACAGCTCGGGGATGGCGAAGTCCGGCAGGCACAGGCAGGCGTCGGCGTCGCCGCGCGCCACCAGGCTGGCCAGGTTCTGGATGTCGGTGACGACCAGCTCGAAGTCACCACCGCCGGCCTGGAGGTCCAGGTCGCACATCTCCTTGGCGTACATGCCCCAGATCAGCGTGATGCTGACCGCGGTGAACGTCGCGATGCGCTGGCCCTTGAGGTCGCAGATGGTCTGCGCGGGGTTGCCGGCCTGGACGGCCAGGATGCTGCGGTCGGTGTTGTAGGCCCCGAAGACGGTGGCCGGCTCGCCGGTCGCCTCCGCCAGCTCGGGGACCTCGTAGGTCGCGGCGGAGATGACGTCGGCGTGGCCACCGGCGTAGACGCCGAACTCGTCCCAGGACGACGAGGTGAGCACCTGGACGCCGGCCTCCTCCTCCATCTCCTGCTTGATGCCCTGGTCCTCGAGCCACTTCCAGACCGGGTCCGGGGCCATGACCATGTTCACGACGCCGTTGGCGTCCTGCGCCTCACCAGCGGCCTGACCGGATCCGCCGCCGGAGGCGCAGGCCGTGGCGGTGACCGCCAGCGCGGCCACGCCGGCCACCAGGCGCAGCTTCCCGGCCCGGGTGCCGCCTGCTCTGTTCCCCATGGGTTCCTGCCTTCTGGTCGGGGACGCGTCGCGCGTCCGTCGCACGGGTGCCGCCTCGTGGTGCTGCCGGCGAGGGACCGCCGGCCGGTGGAGCTCGGGCGCCGGTCGGGCTACCGGCCGGGGGAGCGGACCGGGGTGTGACCGAGACCACGTATACGGGCAGGAACTGTGCACGGCACGGTGTGCATACGTCAAGCACTCGGCGATCAGGACCGCGAGCCAGGCCGGGCCCCGGACCGGCGCAGGGACAGGTGTCCGACCGGACCGACGTCCGGCACCACTCGCCTGACCTGGGTCTTCACCGACACGGGAGCCGGGGGAGGTGCCGGTGGAGCGGTCCACTGCCCGGACGCCGCTTGACATGACTAGGTATGCACAACACGATGCAGGCCCCGACGTGACCTGGAGCACACCGATGATCAGGCAGCTGAAGAAGAGGGCCTCCGACGGCGCCCCACGGCAGGGGTCACCCGAGGTGGCCGAGGTGGTGGCGCGCGTCATCGCCGACGTCCGCGACCGGGGGGACGCGGCGGTCCGCGAGTACTCCGAGCGGTTCGACTCCTGGTCCCCCGAGGACTTCCGACTCGGCCCCGAGCAGATCGAGCGCATCGTCTCCGGCGTCGACCGCGAGGTGGTGGAGGACCTGCGGACGGTCCAGGCCAACGTCGCGGAGTTCGCGCGGCACCAGCTGGACTCCATGCGCGAGATCGAGGTGGAGACCCAGCCGGGGGTCTTCCTCGGGCAGAAGCACCTGCCGATCGCGGCGACCGGCGCCTACGTCCCCGGCGGCCGGTACCCGCTGACGGCCTCGGCCCACATGACCGTGGTCACCGCGAAGGTCGCCGGCGTGGAGCGGGTGACCGCGTGCACGCCGCCCATCCGCGGGCAGGTCCCCGCGGCCACCGTCGCCGCCATGCACCTGGCCGGGGCCGACGAGATCTTCCTGCTGGGCGGGGTCCAGGCCGTCGCCGCGATGGCCATCGGGACCGAGACGATCGGCAAGGTCGACCTGCTGGCCGGCCCGGGCAACGCCTACGTCGCCGAGGCCAAGCGGCAGCTGTTCGGCGAGGTCGGCATCGACCTGTTCGCCGGTCCCACCGAGATCCTCGTGGTCGCCGACGAGAGCGCCGACCCGTTCGTCGTCGCCGTCGACCTGCTCAGCCAGGCCGAGCACGGCCCGGACTCACCGGCGGTCCTCATCACCACCTCCGAGGACCTCGCCCGCGAGGCCATGGCGCACGTCGAGCGGCTGCTCCCCGGCATGCCGACCAACGACATGGCCGGGCCGGCGTGGCGGGACCACGGTCAGGTGCTCGTCGTGGACGACATGGACGAGGCCTTCGGGCTGGCCGACGAGTTCGCCAGCGAGCACGTCCAGATCCTGACCGAGGAGCCGCGCCGGGCCCTGCAGGAGATGCGCAACTACGGTGCCCTGTTCCTCGGGGAGGGGACCTGCGTCTCCTACGGGGACAAGGTCATCGGCACCAACCACGTCCTCCCCACGCGCGGGGCGGCCCGGTACACCGGCGGCCTCTGGGTCGGCAAGTACCTCCGGACGGTGACCTACCAGGAGGTCACCGACCGCGCGGCCAGCGCCGCCCTGGGCGAGCTGTGCGGCCGGGCGGCGCGGATCGAGCTCTTCGAGGGCCACGCCCGCTCCGGTGACGTCCGCGCGGCCAAGTACGCCGGGGCCGAGCTGCCCTGGGCGCCCGACGTCTACGCCCCCGTCAACTGACCGACGCACCCCCCGACCGAGAGGACACCATGTCCGGCCGCACCGTCGACATCCACGCCCACGTGTTCACCCCGGCGTGTCAGGAGCTCGTCAAGGGCCTGATGGAGCCGCAGTACGAGCCCTTCTCGTACTGGGCAGGGGCGGAGACCAACGACTACCAGCCCAAGCACACCGCCGAGATCATGCCCAAGCTGACCGACGTCGACGTCCGGCTGGCCGACATGGACGCCATGGGCATCGACGTCCAGGCCATCTCGGTGGCGCCGCCGCAGTACTACTACTGGACCGACGTCGAGCTCGGCCGGACGCTCGCGCGGATGCAGAACGAGAACCTGGCCTCCATCGTGGCCGACCACCCCGACCGGTTCGTCGGGCTGGCCACGGTCCCCCTGCAGGACGTCTCGTCGGCCGTGGAGGAGCTCGAGCACTGCGTCCGCGAGTACGGCTTCCGCGGCGTGGAGATCAACACCAACGTCTTCGGTCTCGACCTCGACGACCAGCGGTTCCGGCGCTTCTTCGCCAAGGCCGAGGAGCTCGACGTCGTCGTCCTGCTGCACCCGAACGGCTTCACCCACGGTGAGCGGCTGCAGAAGTACTACATGACCAACGTGATCGGGAACCCGCTGGACACCACGGTGGCGATCAACCGGATCATCCACGGCGGGGTCCTCGAGGAGCACCCGGCGCTCAAGCTCTGCCTGGTGCACGGCGGTGGCTTCCTGCCCTTCTACTCCTCGCGGATCGACCACTCCTACGAGCTGCGACCCGAGGGCCGGCACCACATCACCCGGCCACCGAGCACCTACCTCAAGCAGGTCTACGTCGACTGCCTGGTGTTCGACTCCGTCCACCTGGAGTTCCTCGTCCAGCAGATGGGGGCCGACCACGTGGTCATCGGCACCGACTACCCCTTCGACATGGGCCATTACGACCCGCTGGGGCAGATCGACGGGGTCCGGGGCCTCAGCGACGAGGACCGCACCCTCATCCGCAGCGCGACCGCGGCCAAGCTGCTGAAGCTGGACGGCTGAGGCCCGCCGTGGACGTCGCCGTCATCGGGCTGGGCTGGTGGGGACAGAAGGTCCTCGACGAGCTGGCCGGCAGCGAGACCGTCCGGCCGGTGCTGGGGGTCGACCCCGAGCCGGCCGGGCGGGAGCGCGGCGCGGCGCGGGGGCTGCCGACGACGGCCGACCTCGCCGAGGCGCTGGCCGACCCCGCGATCGAGGCCGTGGTCCTGTGCTCGCCGCACCGGTTCCACTCCGCGCAGATCGTGGCCGCGGCCGAGGCCGGCAAGCACGTCTTCTGCGAGAAGCCCTTCAGCACCACCGTGGCCGACGCCGACGTGGCCCTCGCGGCCGTCGCGGCGGCCGGTGTGCAGCTGGGCGTCGGCCACGAGCGGCGCTTCGAGCCACCGGTGGTCGAGCTCCGGGAGCGCTGCCGCGCCGGCGAGCTGGGCACGCCGCTGGTGTTCGAGGGCAACTTCAGCCAGGACAAGTTCCTCGCCCTGCCCCCGGACAACTGGCGGCTGTCGAGCGTGGAGGCGCCCGTCGGCCCGCTGTCGGCGACCGGCATCCACCTCGTGGACCTCGCCGTCGGGTTGCTCGGTGAGCCGGTGGAGGTGTGGGCGCGACTGGCCACCCGCGCCACGTCGTTCGGCAACGGCGACACCCTCACGGTGACCCTCGGCTTCGCCAGCGGGGCCACCGCGAGCATCACCGCCATCCTCACCACGCCCTTCATCGGGCGGATGTGCCTGCTCGGCTCGGAGGGGTGGATGGAGATCCGCGACCGCGCCCACCCGGAGTCACCGGCCGGCTGGGACGTCACCACCCGCCACCGGGACAGCGAGCCGACCACCCGGTTCGTCCCGCCCAGCCCGGCCGTCCGCGACAACCTCGAGCGTTTCGCCGCCGCGGTCGCGGGCACCGCCGAGTACCCGATCCCCCCGGCGGAGGTCCGCGCCACCGTGCGCGCGTTCGAGGCGATCACCCGGTCGGCGCTCAGCGGGGCGGTCGAGCGGGTCCGGTGACGGTCGCCGGACCCGGGGCGGACGCCGCGCCGCCTTGGGTCCGGCGACGAACGACCGGCCGGCGAGGTGTCGCCGGCCACATGGCGGACCGGTGGGCCGCCCGAGACCATGCCCTGTCCCACCGCTGCACCACCGCACAGCCCGTCCCCAGTGCCCGTCCCCAGTGCCGAGGAGAGCGCATGCAGATCATCGACCTGTCCCAGGACATCTACGAGGGGATGAAGGTCTACCCCGGTCACCTGAAGACCGTGCAGTTCGAGCACGCCACGCACGAGGAGACCGCCCCACGGTTCGAGGGCGGCTTCTCCTTCCAGACGACCGGCTTCATCCTCAACGACAACGGGCCCACCCACGTGGACTCCTTCTCCCACCTGGACCCGGCGCCCGGCGCGGAGACCATCGACCAGATGCCCCTGGAGCTGTTCTACGGCCCGGCGGTGTGCCTGGACGTCACCGGCTTCGAGCCCCAGACCGACATCACCGCCGAGGACCTCGACCGCATCGAGTCGGAGTCCCCGGTCGAGGTGCAGCGCGGGGACATCGTGCTGTTCCACACCGCGACCTGGAACCGCTACGCCGGCGACAAGCGCTACCTGACCGACTTCGCCGGACTGGGGGAGTCGGCGGCGGAGTGGATCGTCCAGCGCGGCGTCAAGACCTTCGGCGTGGACAGCCCCACCCCGGACAACCCGGCGAGCAAGACCTACCCGATCCACATGATGTGCCGGCGGGAGCACATCACCCACTACGAGAACCTGGCCAACCTCGACCAGGTGGTCAACCGCCGGTTCACCTTCGTCGGGTTCCCGCTCAAGGTCCGCGGGGCGCACGGCGGCCCCACCCGCGCGGTGGCCCTGGTCGAGTGACCGAGCCGCAGGGCACCCCGGTCGTCGCCGTCCTCGGCACCGGCACGATGGGTGCCGGGATGGTGCGGTCGCTGGTCCGCGCGGGGATCCCCGTGCGGATGTGGAACCGCGACGGCAGCAAGGCGCGGGCCCTGGCCGGCCCGGGAGCCCAGGCCCTCGGCTCCCCGGCCGAGGCCGCCGACGGCGCCGACGTCGTGCTGACCATGCTGTTCGACGCCGGGGCGGCGGTCGACGCGGTCCGCCGGGCCGCGCCGGCCGCCGGCACCCTGTGGCTGCAGTGCTCGACGGTGGGCATCGAGGACGTCGACCGGCTCCAGGCCGTGGCCCGCGAGCTCGGTGTGGTGCTGGTCGACAGTCCCGTCCAGGGCACCCGCAAGCCGGCCGAGGAGGGCGCGCTGGTCCTGCTCGCCTCCGGTCCGGACGACGCGCGCGACCGGCTGGCACCGGTGTTCGAGGCGTTGGGCCGCAGGACGCTGTGGGTGGGGGAGGCGGGCGCCGGGACCCGCCTCAAGCTCACCTGCAACGCCTGGGTGCTGACCCTCGTCGCCGGCGTGGCGCAGTCGGTGGCCCTGGCCCAGGGGCTGGGGCTCGACCCGCGGGACTTCTTCCGGGTCCTCGAGGGCGGTCACCTGGACGCCCCGTTCGCCCGGGTCAAGGGCGCGGCGATGATCGAGCGCGACTACGAGGTGTCCTTCGCCCTCCCCGGGGCGACGAAGGACGTGCAGCTCATCCGGGCCGCGCTGGGGACGGCCGGGGTCTCCGACCGGCTGGCGGCCGCGGTCCTGGCGGCGCTGGAGACGGCGGCCGAACGCGTCGACGACCCGGCCTCGGTCGACATGGCCGCGCTGATCGAGGGGCTGCCGGTCGAGCCCCGGTGAGCCGCCGGGCCCGGGCGCGGGCCGGTGACGACACCGGCCGGCTCCCGCGCCCGGCGCCGGTGCTCAGTGGTGCCGGCGGCGGTGCTCGGCGAGCACGTCGAGCCCGAAGTCGGCCTGGGGGTCCCGCCACACCGAGTGCGCGTGGTTGGCCCCCCGGGCGGTGTTGTCCCACTCCACCAGCAGCCGTGGGGCCTGCAGCCGGTAGTAGTGCGGCTCCCCGGGCTCGAGCGGGCCCGCCCACGCCAGGTGCACGCGGTCGAGGTCGACCTCCGGCGCGAGCCCGTCGGGCACCCGGCCGACGTAGGCGCCGAGCAGGGTCTGCAACAGGGCCCGCTGCTCGCCGTCGAGCTCGGTCGCCGACAGCCCTCTCGGCTCGGCGGTCAGCGCCAGCCGGCGGTGGTCGGCGGCGTCGAAGCCGCTGGCGGCCTCGGCGCCCTCCGCCATGCGGGTGACCCGGTCGAGCAGGCGCGGCTCGGTGAACCGCTCCCGCCAGATGTCGGGCAGCTGCAGCATCTCGTCGCCCTCCCCGATCCGGGGGCGGTTGGCGCCGACGATGTCCGAGGGGGCCCGGTCGAGCAGCACCGCGGCCTCCCGCAGGTCCGGCGGGAGCGACCGGACCAGCTCCCGGGCCAGGTCCTCGGCCGTGCCCAGCGGCCGCAGGTCGGCCCCGCCGAGCAGCGGCGCGGACGCGGGGTCGGCACCCAGGAAGCAGGGGGTCACCGACCGGACGCTCCCGTCGACGACGAGGTTGTTCAGCGACACGTGGTGGCCGCCGAACCGCCAGCCCCACGGCCGGTCGCCGCCGGGGGTGCCGAAGACGCGCAGGTAGTACAGCCCGGGATCGCGACCGCGCTCCCGGCCCCAGTCGACCGACCAGCCCTCGAGGTGGTCGAGCACGTTCTCCCAGCCGATGACGGTGGAGACCGTGACGTAGCCGGCGGTGGACAGGCCGCTGGCGACCAGCCGCATGGCCAGTTGCTGCTGCGCGGGGCGCTGCCGGCCCAGCGGGAGGCCACCGTGGTCGGTGGGGGTGTAGTACCAGCGCAGCCGCTCGGCCTCGGCCGCCTCGTCGTCGGGGCCGGGCCAGGAGGCGAGTTCGTGCTGGTCGGGGTCCAGCGTGTCGAGCCACGCCGTGGCGGCCTCGGCCATCGCCTCGGCCACCTCGCGGGCCGCCGTCCGCGCCGTCGCCTCACCGGTCGTCGTCATGCCCCGAGACCGTAGGACCTGCCGGGGCGGCGTGGTTTACTCGTCGTGATGCACCCCACCGGCCTGCTCATTATCCCGTAGCGCGCAGTCACCTCTCGACCGCGCGCAGACCTCCCGTTCCCGGGGGGTCTTTTTCGTGTTCGGGCCGTTGCCGACCAGCCCCCGGAGAACCGATGACCCTCCACGCCGATCCCGCCACGGACTTCCACGTCTTCGACACGACCCTGCGCGACGGCGCGCAGCGCGAGGGGGTGAGCTACTCGGTCGCCGACAAGCTGGCCGTCGCCCGGCTGCTGGACGAGATCGGGGTGGGCTTCATCGAGGGCGGGTGGCCCGGCGCGCTGCCCAAGGACACCGAGTTCTTCGCCCGTGCCCGCACCGAGCTCAAGCTCCGCCACGCCCAGCTGGTCGCCTTCGGCGCGACCCGCAAGGCCGGGATCCGCGTGGCGGACGACCCGCAGGTCCGTGCCCTGCTCGACGCCGAGACGCCGGTCGTGTGCCTGGTCGCCAAGTCCGACGTCCGGCACGTCCGCGAGGCGCTGCGGACGACGCTCGAGGAGAACCTGGCGATGGTGCGCGACACCGTCGAGTTCTTCGTCGGCCACGGCCGGCGGGTGTTCCTCGACTGCGAGCACTTCTTCGACGGCTACCGGGCCGACCCGGACCACGGCGTCCGCGTGCTGGAGGCCGCGTTCGGGGCCGGCGCTGAGGTCGGGGTCATGTGCGACACCAACGGCGGGATGCTGCCGATGGACGTCGGGCGGATCGTCGCCGAGGTCCGGTCGCGGGTCAGCGGCCGGCTCGGCATCCACTGCCAGGACGACACCGGCTGCGCGGTGGCCAACAGCCTGGCCGCGGTGGAGGCCGGCGTCACGCACGTGCAGGGGACGGCGAACGGCTACGGCGAGCGGGCCGGCAACGCGGACACCTTCGTCCTCGTCGCGAACCTGGTGACGAAGATGGGCCTGCCGGTGGTGCCGGCCGAGTGCCTGCCGGAGCTGCAGCGGGTCAGTCACGCGATCGCCGAGCTGGCCAACATCGCCCCCGACGACCACCAGCCCTACGTCGGCGCCTCGGCCTTCGCGCACAAGGCCGGTCTGCACGCCAGCGCGATCAAGGTCAGCCCCGAGCTGTACAACCACCTGGACCCGGGGGTCGTCGGTAACGACATGCGCATCCTGGTGACCGAGATGGCCGGCCGCGCGTCGGTGGAGCTCAAGGGCCGCGAGCTCGGCGTCGACCTCGACGGCCACCCCGACGCGATCGCCCGGGTCGTCGACCAGGTCAAGGTGCTCGAGGCCGACGGCTGGTCGTTCGAGGCGGCCGACGCCTCCTTCGAGCTGCTGCTGCGCGCCCAGTTGCCCGACGCCCCGGCGCCGCTGTTCGAGCTGGAGAGCTACAAGACCTCGGTCGAGCACTGGGGCAACGGCGTCGTGGTCAGCGAGGCCACCGTCAAGGTGCACGTCGACGGCGAGCGGATCATCAGCACCGGCGAGGGCAACGGCCCGGTCAACGCCCTCGACAACGCGCTGCGGCAGGCGCTGGTGAGCCGCTACCCGCAGCTGGCCGGCGTCTCGCTCGCCGACTACAAGGTCCGCATCCTCGGCTGGAAGGGCGGCACCAGCGCCACCACGCGGGTGCTCATCGACAGCACCGACGGGGTGGGGGAGTGGACCACCGTCGGCGTGCACGACAACATCGTCGAGGCGTCCTGGCACGCGCTGGTCGACGCGCTCACCTACGCCGTCCGCCACCGCGCCCCGGTGCGCGCCGGGCAGGTCTGACCGGCACCGGGCGATGACCAGGTGACCTGGTCGTCGAGCGTCCCCCCGCACCGTGGGCGGTCGGGGAGGACGCGTCGGGACCAGGTCACCTGATCGTGGCGCCGCCTACGACCGGGGCGTGACCTCGCCCATCGGGCCGAAGCCGCTGACGTCCGGGGTGTCGATGTAGATGATCTGCGGCTGCTCCGCGACCAGGTCCGACATCCAGTCGAAGGCGGCCTTGGCGTGCGGGGTGGCCACGTGCGAGGCGCCGGCCTCGGAGTCCCGGAAGCCCTCGATGCAGACGAAGGTGTTCGGGTCCAGCACGCTGCGGGACCACTCGAAGAACAGGCTGCCCTCCTCGGCGTTCACCGCCGCGGCGTACTCGTCGGCCTTGGCCCGGAACTCGTCGATCCGGTCGGGCCGGACGGGGAACTTGATGACGATCAGGATCACGGCTCTCTCCTCCGGTCACAGGGGTCGGGACGACGATGTCAGAGCGGGTCGGTGACAGAGCGCGTCGGTGTCAGAGCGGGTCGAGGCGGCGGCGCAGCAGGCAGAACGGGTTGCCCTCGGGGTCGGCCAGGACGTGCCACTCCTCGTCGCCGGTCTGGCCGACGTCGGCCCGGGTCGCCCCGAGGGCCAGCAGCCGCTCCAGCTCGGCGTCCTGGTCCCGGTCGGTGGCGTTGACGTCGAGGTGCAGCCGCGGCTTGCCCGGACTCGGGTCCGCGACCCGGCCGAAGACCAGGGTCGGCGCCGGACCGCCGAACCCCGCCTCCGGGCCGATCTCCACCTCGTCCCGGTCCCGGGAGAGCACGCGGTACCCCAGGACCTCCGCCCACCACCCGGCCAGGGCCTCGGGGTCGCGGCAGTCGACGACGATCTCGCTGAGCCGGCACGCCATGGTCCGACCGTAGGGCCGTGGCGCCCTCGGCGCGGGTCAGTAGCCTCGGTGCGTGCGCATCGTCCGTTTCGCCTCGCCCTCCGGCATGTCCTTCGGTGTCCTCGACGGCGACGGCCAGGTCGCCCAGATCGAGGGACACCCCTTCGGCACCATCTCCTTCACCGGCCAGCGGTTCGCCCAGGCCGACGTCCGGCTGCTCTCGCCGATCCTGCCGAGCAAGGTCGTCTGCGTCGGGAAGAACTACGCCGCGCACGTCGAGGAGATGAAGACCGGCGACGCGCCGAAGGAACCGCTGCTGTTCCTCAAGCCGTCGACGTCGGTCATCGGCCCCGGGGACGCCATCCGCATCCCGCCGGGCAGCACCAACGTGCACCACGAGGCCGAGCTCGCCGTCGTCATCGGCGCCCGCGGCGCCCGGCACGTGAGCCCCGAGCAGGCGCTGTCGAGCGTCTTCGGCTACACGATCGGCAACGACGTCACCGAGCGGGACATGCAGCGCAGCGACGGGCAGTGGACCCGCGCCAAGGGCTTCGACTCCTTCTGCCCGCTGGGCCCCTGGATCGAGACCGACCTGGGGGCGCTGGGCAAGGACCCCGCCGACCTCGGGGTCACCTGCACCGTGGACGGCGAGCTGCGCCAGTCCGGCCGCACCAGCCAGCTGCTGTTCGACACGCCGACGCTGATCTCCTACATCTCGCAGGTCATGACCCTGCTGCCCGGCGACGTGGTGCTCACCGGCACGCCGTCCGGCGTCGGGCCGATCCGGCCCGGCCAGCACGTCGAGGTCACCATCGAGGGGCTGGGGACGCTGGCCAACACCGTCTCCGGCGCCGACACCACCTCCACGGCCGGCGGCGCCCGGTGACCGCTCCGGGGACCGGCGTCCGCACCCGCTTCTGCCCGTCCCCGACGGGCACGGTCCACGTCGGCCTGCTCCGGACGGCGCTGTTCAACTGGGCGCACGCCCGGCACACCGGCGGCACCTTCGTCTTCCGCATCGAGGACACCGACGCCGCCCGGGACTCCGAGGAGTCCTACCGGCACCTGCTCGACAGCCTCCGCTGGCTGGGCCTGGACTGGGACGAGGGCCCGGAGGTCGGCGGACCGCACGGTCCCTACCGGCAGTCGGAGCGGCACGAGGTCTACCGGGAGGTCGCCGCCAAGCTGCTGGCCGCCGGCCACGCCTACGAGTCGTTCTCCACCAACGAGGAGGTCGAGGCCCGCCGGCTGGCCGCCGGGCAGGACCCCAAGCTCGGCTACGACAACGCCGACCGGTTCCTCACCGAGGCGCAGAAGGCGGCGTTCCGGGACGAGGGCCGCCAGCCGGTGCTGCGGCTGCGGATGCCCGAGGAGGACCTCGTCTGGACCGACCTGGTGCGCGGCGAGGTGCGCTTCGCGGCCGGGTCGGTCCCCGACTTCGTCCTGGTCCGCGGCACCGGCGTCCCGCTGTACCCGTTCGTGAACCCCGTGGACGACGCGCTCATGGAGGTCACCGACGTGCTGCGCGGTGAGGACCTGCTGCCCTCCACGCCCCGGCAGCTGGCCCTCTACGCGGCGCTCACCGACATCGGGGTGGCGCGGTACACCCCGCGCTTCGGCCACCTGCCCTACGTGACGGGGGAGGGGAACAAGAAGCTGTCCAAGCGCGACCCGCAGTCCAACGTCGACGTCTACCGGGAGCGCGGCTTCGTCCCCGAGGGGTTCGCCAACTACCTGGCGCTGCTGGGCTGGTCGATCGCCGAGGACCGGGACATCTTCTCCATGGCCGAGATGGCCGAGGCCTTCGACGTCACGCGGGTCAGCGCCAACCCCGCCCGCTTCGACCTGAAGAAGGCCGAGGCGATCAACGCCACGCACCTGCGGGCGCTGCCGGTCGAGGAGTTCGTGGCCCGCGTCGTGCCCTTCCTCGCCGGCGCCGGCCTGGTCAGCGACCCGCCGACGGCCGAGCAGGAGCGGGTGCTGACCGCGATCGCGCCGCTGGCCCAGGAGCGCGTGGTGGTGCTCTCCGAGGCCGTCGACCTGCTGCGGTTCCTGTTCGTGGAGGACGTCGCGATCGACCCGGCCGCCGCCGCCAAGCAGCTGGCCGGCCCGGAGGCGGCCGAGGTGCTCGACGCCGCGGCGACCGCCCTCCTCGAGCTGCCCACCTGGGCCACCGGCGACATCGAGGCGGCGCTCAAGACCGCCCTCGTCGACGGCCTGGGCCGCAAGCCGCGGCAGGCCTTCGGGCCGGTGCGGGTGGCGGTCAGCGGCCGCACCGTGTCCCCGCCGCTGTACGAGTCGATCGAGCTGCTCGGCCGGGACCGCACGCTGGCCCGACTGGCCGCGGCCCGGGCGTCGGTCCCCGGCTGATCGGCGATGCCGTGACCGTGCCGCCGGGCTGGCTCCCGGGCCCGCCCGGACCCGCGGACGACGAGCCCTACACCGGGCCGCCGCCGACGGGGCCCTACGGGGCGCCGCCGTTCGTCCCGGGGGCGGTCCACGGGGTGCACTCGCTGCCGGCCACCGGCGCCGCGGCGGGCCCCGTGCCCTGGCCCCTGGGGCCGGTGCCGCTGCAACAGGGGCCGCACACCGCCCCGCCGGGACTCCCGCCCGGCGTGCGCTGGGCGCCGCCGCCGGGCACGCCGCCGCACGACGTGCCGGTGCCGTACCTGCAGGCGATGCGCTCGCGGGACTGGCGCTGGTGGCGTCCGCTGCTCGGGCTGCTGCTGGTCGTCGTGGTCTACACCGTCGCCGCCACCGTGGTGCTGCTGGCGGCGCTGGTCACCGGGGCGTTCCCCGACCTCCAGCTGCTGGACCTGGTCGACCCCGGCGTCCTGCTGATCACCAACCTGTCGCTGATCGTGGCGATCCCGATCGTCTGGCTGGCGTGGGTCGCGGCGCACGGGATGCGACCGGGCTGGTCGTCGTCGGTCGTGGGGCGGCTGCGCCGACGGCTGTTCCTGCCCTTCACGCTGCTGTCCCTGCCCACGCTCGGTGCGGGGATCCTGCTCAGCGTCCTGCTCGGGTTCCTCACCGGGGCCGGCGAGGTGACCGGCCCGGTGGCGTCCTACGGCTGGCTGCTGGTGGTCGTGGTGCTCACCACGCCGTTGCAGTCGGCGGCCGAGGAGTACGTCTTCCGCGGCTACCTCAGCCAGGCGATCGCCGGGTGGATCCGCGCGCCCCGCGCGGGGGCGCTCACCGCCGCCGTCGTGACCGCCGCGCTGTTCTCCGCGGCGCACGCGCCCCCGGACCTCCTCACCTTCCTCGACCGGTTCGCCTTCGGCCTGGCCGCCTCCGCCGTCGTGTGGCTGACCGGCGGTCTGGAGGCGGCGATCGTCCTCCACGCGGTCAACAACGTGCTGGCCTTCCTGCTGGCCGGAGGGCTCGGCGAGGGCGTCACCACCGAGGCGGTGCCGGCGGGGACGGGGCTGGTCGTCGTCGCCGTCGACCTGCTGGCGATGGCCGGCTACGTCGTCCTCGTGGCCCGTGCCCGGGGGCGGCTGCGGCCCGAGACGCTCACCCCGGCGCTGGACCTGCGACCACCGTCACCCCGGGGGGTGGCGAACCCGCCGCAGAGCGTCGGGTATGGTGGTCAGCAGCGCCGCGAGGTGCAGCACGACCCTTGGGGTATGGGGTAATTGGCAGCCCGACGGATTCTGGCTCCGTTAGTCTAGGTTCGAGTCCTGGTACCCCAGCGAGGAAGCTGTTCTGTCCTGGGAGCAGCGGACCTCAGAGCACCACCGCACGGCCCCGTCGTCTAGCGGCCCAGGACGCCGCCCTCTCACGGCGGTAGCGAGGGTTCGAATCCCTTCGGGGCTACAGCAGGGGAGACCCCCTGGCCATCCGGCCAGGGGGTCTCCTCCGTTCCGGGGCAGGTGCGCTCGTTGGGCCGGTGCGCGACCCCGGTCGGGGGCGTGGCAGGATGGTGGGTGCACGGCCCCGTCGTCTAGCGGCCCAGGACGCCGCCCTCTCACGGCGGTAGCGAGGGTTCGAATCCCTTCGGGGCTACAGCAGGGGAGAGCCCCCGGCCACACCGGCCGGGGGCTTCCGCCGTCCAGGGGCCGGGTGGTCGCCCGAGCAGGCGCGGGACTAGCGTCTGGGCGCCGCTCACGGTCGGTGACGGGCGGCGGGAAGGCGGGAGTGCACGTGATCCGGACGAGTCGTCGGCTGGCCGACGGCCGGGAGATCCTCTACTTCGACGCAGGCTCTGCGGCCCCGGGACGGACGGCGGAGGACCCCCGCGACCTCCCGCAGGTCAGCACCCGCTCGCAGCTGCGGTGGGACCCGCTGCTCGGCGAGTGGGTGGTCCTGGCCTCGCACCGGCAGACGCGGACCTTCCTCCCGCCGGCCGACCTGTGCCCGCTGTGCCCGACCCGGCCCGACCGCGAGCCCACCGAGGTCCCCGAGGCCGACTACCAGGTCGTCGTCTTCGAGAACCGCTTCCCGTCGCTGGCGACCGCGGTCGAGCGCGACGTCCCCCCGACGGCGCCCGGTGCGCCGCTGACCGAGCTGCGCCCGGGCTTCGGCCGGTGCGAGGTCGTGGTCTTCACCAGCGACCACGACCGCTCCTTCGCCACCCTCGGCGCCCAGCGCGCCCGCCTGGTGGTCGACGTGTGGGCCGAGCGCACCGCGGAGCTGTCCGCGACCGAGGGCGTGGAGCAGGTCTTCGTCTTCGAGAACTCCGGCGAGGAGATCGGGGTGACCCTCTCCCACCCGCACGGGCAGATCTACGCCTACCCGTTCGTGACGCCCCGGGTGGAGAAGGTGCTGGCCTCGGTCGAGCGGCACCGGGCGGGGACCGGCGGGGACCTGTTCGCCGACCTCCTCGCCGCCGAGCGCAGCGGCCCGCGCGTGGTCGCGGCCAACGACCACTGGACGGCGTTCGTGCCGGCCGCGGCCCGCTGGCCCTACGAGCTGCAGCTGTTCCCGCACCGCCGGGTCCCCGACCTGCCCGCGCTCAGCGACGAGGAGCGCGACGCGCTGGCGGAGGTCTACCTCGACGTCCTGGGCCGGTTCGCCCACCGGTTCGACACCCCGATGCCCTACATCGCCTCCTGGAACCAGGCGCCGGTGGGCCGCGGACGCGAGGACTGGTGGCTGCACCTGCAGCTGTTCTCGCTGCGCCGGGCGCCGGGCAAGCTCAAGTACCTGGCCGGCTCGGAGTCCGGGATGGGCGCGTTCATCAGCGACACCACGCCGGAGGACGTCGCCGAGCAGCTGCGGAACGTGGAGGTGACGGGCGAGTGAGCAGCGCAGGCAGCGCCGTCGAGCGAGCCCGGAAGGCCTTCGCGGAGGCGTTCGGCGGGGAGCCCGAGGGGGTGTGGGCCGCGCCGGGCCGGGTCAACGTGATCGGCGAGCACACCGACTACAACGACGGCTTCGTGCTGCCGGTGGCCCTGCCGCACACCACCCGCGCCGCCGTCAGCCGCCGCGACGACGGCCTGGTCGCCCTCGTCTCGACGCAGCACCCGGGCGACCGCGTGGAGGTGCCCGTCGCGGAGCTCGCGCCGGGCCGCCCGGGCGGCTGGGCCGGCTACCCGGCCGGGGTCGTCGACGCGCTGCGGGACCGGGTGCCCGGCGGGGTGAGCGTGCTGGTCGACGGCGACGTCCCGGCGGGCATGGGCCTGTCGTCATCCGCCGCCCTGTCGTGCTCGGTCGCCCTGGCGCTGCGTGACCTGGCCGCACCCGACCTCGCGGTCGCCGACCTGGTCGACGTCGCCCGGCGGGCCGAGAACGACTTCGTGGGTGCGCCGACGGGGATCCTCGACCAGTCCGCGTCGCTGCTGTGCACGGCGGGCCACGCGCTCTTCCTGGACACCCGCGACCGCAGCTGCGAGCAGGTGCCCCTCGACCTCGCGGCCGCCGGCCTGGAGCTGCTCGTCGTCGACACCGGGACGACGCACGACCATGCCACCGGCGGATACGGGGACCGCCGCCGGGAGTGCGAGCAGGCCGCCGAGCGGCTCGGGGTGGCCGCCCTGCGCGACGTCCCGGACGTCGCCGCCCTCGCCGCCCTGGACGACGGCACGCCCGAGGGAGCGGTCCTGCTGCGGCGCGCCCGGCACATCGTCACCGAGAACGCCCGTGTCCTCGACGTCGTCGCGCTCCTGCGCGGGACCGACGGTCCGGGGGCGATCGGGCCCGTGCTGACCGCGGGGCACGCGTCCCTGCGCGACGACTTCCAGATCTCCACGGTCGAGCTCGACACCTGCGTGGCCACCGCGCTGGAGGCCGGCGCCCTCGGGGCCCGCATGGTGGGCGGCGGTTTCGGCGGCAGCGCCATCGTGCTCGTCGACGCGGCGCTGACCAGTGACGTCGCGACGACGATCACGGGTCGATTCGCGCAGGAGGGGTACAGCGCGCCGCGGACCTTCGCTGTCGTGCCGTCTCCGGGGGCCCACCGGCTCAGCTGAGCCCGTCCCACCCGACCCGAGACCGGAGGTCAGCCCCCGTGGACGCCCTGCGCCTCGATGCGAACGTCGTCGACTACCTGCTGGTCGCCGTCTACTTCGCCGTCGTCCTGCTGATCGGCTTCGCGGCCCGCCGCCGCGTCTCCGACAGCCTGGACTTCTTCCTCTCCGGGCGCTCCCTGCCGGCGTGGGTGACCGGGCTGGCGTTCATCTCGGCGAACCTCGGCGCGGTCGAGATCATCGGGATGTCGGCCAACGGCGCCCAGTACGGCATGCCGACCATGCACTACTTCTGGGTCGGTGCGGTGCCCGCCATGCTCTTCCTGGGCGTGGTGATGATGCCCTTCTACTACGGGTCGAAGGTCCGCAGCGTCCCGGAGTTCATGCGCCGGCGGTTCGGCACCGGCGCGCACCTGGTCAACGCGCTGTCCTTCGCGCTGGCCCAGGTGCTCATCGCCGGCATCAACCTGTTCCTGCTCGCGACCATCGTCGAGTCGCTGCTGGGCTGGCCGTTGTGGATCTCGCTGATCGTGGCCGCCGCGGTGGTGCTCAGCTACATCACCCTCGGCGGGCTGTCGGCGGCCATCTACAACGAGGTCCTGCAGTTCTTCGTCATCGTGGCCGCGCTGCTGCCGGTCACCCTCATCGGCCTGCACCGGGTCGGCGGGATCGGCGGGCTGATCGACCAGGTCACCGCGGCCGGCAACGAGGAGCAGCTGCGGTCCTGGCCCGGCAGCGAGCTGTCGACCTTCGAGAACCCGGTGTGGTCGGTCGTCGGGATCGTGTTCGGCCTGGGCTTCGTGCTCTCGTTCGGCTACTGGACGACGAACTTCGTCGAGGTGCAGCGCGCCATGGCGACCAAGTCGATGTCCGCGGCCCGGAGCACGCCGATCATCGGCTCGTTCCCGAAGATGTTCGTGCCGTTCATCGTGGTCATCCCGGGCATCATCGCCGGCATCCTGGTGCCGGAGATCCAGCAGCTCAAGGCCGGTCAGGACAGCAGCCTGCAGTACAACGACGCGATGCTCGGGCTGATCCGGGACGTGCTGCCCAACGGGCTGCTCGGCGTCGCCATCGCCGGCCTGCTGGCCGCGTTCATGGCCGGCATGGCGGCCAACATCTCGGCCTTCAACACCGTCTTCAGCTACGACCTGTGGCAGCAGTACGTGAAGAAGGACCGGCCCGACGGGTACTACCTGCGGGTCGGCCGGTGGGCGACGGTCGGCGCGACTGTGGTCGCCATCGGGACGGCGCTGATCGCGTCGGGCTACAGCAACCTGATGGACTACCTGCAGACGCTGTTCGGCTTCTTCAACGCGCCGCTGTTCGCCACCTTCATCCTCGGCATGTTCTGGAAGCGGATGACGCCGACCGCGGGCTGGGCCGGTCTGGTGTCCGGCACGCTCGGCGCCGTCCTCGTCGCCGTGCTCAGCGAGGACGCGCTGGGCGCGGCATCGGTCGGCGTGATCCCGCTCAGCGGCCAGGGCGCCAGCTTCGTGGCGGCCAGCGCCGCCTTCGTCGTCGACATCGTGGTCAGTGTCGCCGTCACGATGGTCACCGCGCCCAAGCCGGTGGCCGAGCTGGCCGGGCTGGTGTACTCCGAGACCCCCCGCGAGCAGCGGACCGACCCGGAGGCGCACCGGTTGCCCTGGTACCAGTCGCCGACCAAGCTGGCGGGGATCTCGCTGGTCATGGTCATCATCCTCAACGTGGTCTTCCGATGAGCGCCGCACCCGCAGAGGAGCCGCACGTGAGCAGCACCGGACAGCAGCCCGACGAGCGCCGGGCCGGCGCCTTCGACGTCCGCAACGTCATCGCCGGCCTGATCGGGTTCTACGGCGTCGTCCTGGTCCTCATGGGCCTGTTCGCCAACGACGAGGCCGAACGGGCCAAGACCGGCGACTTCAACGCCAACCTGTGGGTCGGCATCGCGATGCTGGTCTTCGCCGCCGCCTTCGGGCTCTGGTCGCGGCTGCGCCCGGTCGTCGTGGAGGAGCGCCCCGCCGACGACGACCGGCCGGTGCACTGATCAGGACCCGTCGAGGACCGTCACCGGCACCCGCTGCACGAGGTTGTTGGCCATGCCCTGCCGGTTCCACGGTTGCTCGGTGGGCTGCGCGCCGACCGCGTCACTGGCACGGACGACGAACTCGTAGCTGCCCGGCTCGGCGGTCCACGGCAGGACCCAGGCCCGCCAGGCGAACGGGTGCGCCGGGTCGGGGGGCGCCAGGTCGGCCTCGACCCAGCTGCGCCCGCCGTCCGGGCTGACCTCCACGGAGGTCACCGGCGCCCGGCCCGACCAGGCCCGCCCGGTCAGCGTCACCGGCCCGGGGCGGCAGAAGCGCTCGCGGGTCATGAAGTCCGGGAAGCCGGGGGGAGTCATCAGCGCCCGCGGGGCGATCCGGGTCACCGGCTCGCCGGCGTCGTCCGCGTCGACCTTGAGCCGGTAGGCCGTGGCGTTCTGGAACCCGTCGAAGGGCCGGTCGAGGACCTCGATGCGGGTCAGCCACTTGACCTGCGCCATGCCGTACCAGCCGGGGACCAGCAGCCGCAGCGGAGCGCCGTGCTGGGGCGGCAGCGGCGCCCCGTTCATCGCCCACACGAGCAGCACGTCGGGGCGGCACGCCTCGGCCAGCGACAGGCCCCGCGTGTAGTCCTGCTCGACGCCGCGCTCGAGGCCGTGGTCGGCGCCGGTGAAGGCCACGTCGACGGCGGCGGAGGAGGGACCGGCCTCCTCGAGCAGCGGTGCCAGCGGGGTGCCGGTCCACTCGGCCGAGCCGACCGCCTCCAGCAGCCACGGCTGGCTGACCGGCCGGGGCTCGAGCCGGGCGCGGCCGTTGCCGGCGCACTCCAGCAGCACGCGCGCGGTGACGGCCGGCCGGCTCCGCAGCGCGTCGAGGTCGAGCCGCAGCGGCCGCTCGACCGCCCCGCCGACCTCCAGCCGCCACCCGGTGGGGTCGACGGCGGGGATGTCGTAGTGGGTGAGCACGTAGTGCAGGCCGGGTGGCGTGACGTCGTAGCGCAGCGCCTCCAGCGGCATCCCGTGGTTGCGGGTGGCCAGGGCCAGCTCGTCCAGGCCGATGCCCTCCCCGGGCTCGGCGATGCGGGAGCGGCCGCGGGTGGACACGTCGGTCAGGCTCATGACAGGTGTGTACGCCCGCCCGTCGTGCCGGGGAAGGGTCGTTCAGCGTGCGGCGCGGGAGATGGCGCCGGCCGCCTCCAGCACGGCGCCGACCACCTCGGGGGAGGGGCGGCGGCCCAGCCGCTCCACCGGACCGGAGATGGAGACCGCGCCCAGCACCCCACCTGCGGCATCGCGCACCGGCGCCGACAGCGACGCCACACCGGGCTCGCGCTCGGCGATGCTGTGCGCCCAGCCCCGCCGGCGGACGTCGAGCAGCGTGCGGGCGGTGAAGCTCGCCGCCGGCAGCAGCGGGGTGACCTCGTCGGCCGGGGCGAAGGCCAGCAGCGCGTGGGCGGCCGAGCCGGCGGTCATGGGCAGCCGCGCCCCCACGGGGACGGTGTCGCGCAGCCCCGAGGAGCGCTCGGCGGCGGCCAGGCAGACGCGGGTGGCGCCGTCGCGCACGTAGAACTGGGCGCTCTCCCCGCTGGCGTCCCGCAGCGTGGCCAGGTGCCGGCCGGCGATCTCGGCGAGGTCGGCGGTGCCGCGGCCCAGCTCGGCCAGACCCGGGCCGGGCGCCCACGCCCCGGCGGTCGTGCGGCGGACCAGGCGGTGCCCCTCCAGTGCCACCGCCAGCCGGTGCGCCGTCGCGCGCGGCAGGCCGGTGCGCTCGACCAGCTCGGCGAGGGTCGCCGGCTCCGCGGCGACGGCGCGGAGGATGGCCACTGCTTTGTCCAGCACGGCGACGGGGTTAGGCTGTCCCACACAGCAATACTCTCATCCCACATCATGGGATGGCCAGCAGGCCGCAGTGAGATCCGGACCCAGGAGGGACCAGCCGTGCCGAAGACCCTGGCGGAGAAGGTCTACGACGCCCACGTCGTGCGCAGCGCCGCGGGCGAGCCGGACCTGCTCTTCATCGACCTGCACCTCGTCCACGAGGTGACCAGCCCCCAGGCCTTCGACGGCCTCCGGGCGGCCGGGCGCACCGTGCGCCGTCCGGACCTCACGATGGCCACCGAGGACCACAACGTCCCGACGCTGGACATCCTCGCGCCGATCGCCGACCCGATCAGCCGCGCGCAGGTCGAGGCGCTGCGCCGCAACGCGGCCGAGTTCGGCATCCGGCTGGCCCCGATGGGCGACCGCGACCAGGGCATCGTGCACGTCATCGGCCCGCAGCTCGGGCTGACCCAGCCGGGCATGACGATCGTGTGCGGCGACAGCCACACCTCCACCCACGGGGCGTTCGGCGCGCTGGCCTTCGGCATCGGCACCAGCGAGGTCGAGCACGTGCTGGCCACGCAGACGCTGCCGCAGTACCGGCCCAAGCAGATGGCGGTCACCGTCGACGGCGAGCTGCCCCCGGGCGTCTCGGCCAAGGACGTCATCCTCGCCGTCATCGCCGAGATCGGCACCGGCGGTGGTCAGGGCCACGTCATCGAGTACCGCGGCAGCGCCATCGAGAAGCTCTCGATGGAAGCCCGCATGACGATCTGCAACATGTCGATCGAGGCCGGCGCCAAGGCCGGGCTGATCGCCCCCGACCAGACGACGTTCGACTTCCTCCGGGGCAGGCCGCACGCCCCGCAGGGCGCCGACTGGGACGCCGCGGTCGAGTACTGGTCGACGCTGCGCACCGACGAGGGCGCCGTCTTCGACCGCGAGGTGCGCATCGACGCCGCGACGCTGACGCCGTTCGTCACCTGGGGGACCAACCCGGGCCAGGGGCTGCCCATCTCCGAGCGGGTGCCCGACCCGTCGGCCTTCGCCGACGAGAACGACCGGCGCGACGTGGAGGGCGCGCTGGCCTACATGGGCCTGACGCCGGGCACCCCGCTGCGCGAGATCGAGGTCGACACCGTCTTCCTCGGGTCCTGCACGAACGGCCGGATCGAGGACCTGCGCGTCGCCGCCGAGCTGCTGCGCGGCAAGAGGATCGACCCGGACACCCGGATGCTCGTCGTCCCGGGGTCGGTCGCGGTCAAGGCCCAGGCCGAGGCCGAGGGCCTGGACCAGGTGTTCCTCGAGGCCGGCGCCGAGTGGCGGGGGGCGGGCTGCTCGATGTGCCTGGGCATGAACCCCGACCAGCTCAAGCCGGGGGAGCGCTCGGCCTCCACGAGCAACCGGAACTTCCAGGGCCGGCAGGGCAAGGGCGGCCGCACCCACCTGGTCAGCCCCGCCGTCGCCGCGGCCACCGCGCTCACCGGCCGCCTGACCGCCCCGGCCGACCTGGCCGACGCCGACGTCCCTGCTGCTGTCTGACCACCCGCCCCGCCACCCCAGACAGGGAGTCTGACCCCGATGGACGCGTTCACCACCCACACCGGCACCGCGGCCCCGCTGCGGCGGACCAACGTCGACACCGACCAGATCATCCCGGCCGAGTACCTCAAGCGGATCACCCGCACCGGGTTCGAGGACGGCCTGTTCGTCGCCTGGCGCACCAACGAGCCGGACTTCGTGCTCAACAAGCCCGAGTACGCGGACGCCTCGATCCTGGTCGCCGGGCCGGACTTCGGCACCGGCTCGTCCCGCGAGCACGCCGTGTGGGCGCTCATGGACGGCGGGTTCCGCGCGGTGATCAGCTCCCGGTTCGCCGACATCTTCCGCAACAACTCGACCAAGGCCGGGCTGCTCACCGTGCTGCTGCCGCAGGCCGACGTCGAGGCGCTGTGGAAGGCGATCGAGGCCGACCCGGCCACCGAGGTGACCGTGGACCTCGAGGCCAAGGAGGTCCGCTACGCAGGCGTCACCGTGCCGTTCGAGATCGACGACTACACCCGCTGGCGGCTGCTGGAGGGGCTCGACGACGTCGGCCTGACCGAGCGGCACCTGGCCGACATCGAGGCCTACGAGGCGGCCCGCAAGCCCTGGCTGCCGAAGGCGCAGCCCGCCCTCCCCGCCTGAGGAGCGGCCCCGTCCTCCCCACCGCTCGCCAGCTCGCGGCGGTGCCCTGGACGGGGCCGGAGGGGCGGGGACGCACAGGTCGTCCTCGCCCCTATCGCGGCTCAGCGGGGGGCGGCGTCGTCGGGGTCGGGGTCGAAGTGGCGGTAGTAGTCGGCCGCCAGCGCCCCCGGCCGGCCGGCCAGGGCCCACACGCTGCCCTTCGCCGCCGGCGGGTGCAGGCGCCCGGCCACCCCGGCCCAGCGGACGCCCAGGCTCAGCAGGACCGACGGGATCGCCCCGCCCTGGCTGCAGACGATGGTCACCCCGGGTTCCTCGCGCGCCTCCAGCAGCCGCTCGACGACGGCGAGGCCCGCCCCCGGGTCGGCGCTGAACTCGACCTCCCCGAGCTCCGGACAGTCCTCCACCGGGAGGCCGAGCCGATCGGCCAGCGGCTGCACGGTCTCCCGGCAGCGGGTGCGCCGCGCGGTCAGCACCGCGGTCGGGGCGAACAACGGCAGCACCTCGGCCAGCCGCGCGGCCTGCCGGCGACCCTTGGCGTCCAGGGGCCGCAGGTCGTCGGGGCCGTCCCACTCCGACTTGTCCCCGGCCCGGCCGTGCCGCACCAGCAGCAGGGTCGGCTCCCGGGGGACGTCGGTGCGCGCGAGGTCGGCGAGCACCGCGCGGTCCGCGTCGTGGCTCACCTGCTCGGCGGCGTCCTCCACGGACAGCCAGCGCAGGTCGTCGACCTCGGAGTTGGCCGTGAACTCCCCGCCGGCCACCCGCATGAGCCAGTAGTCGACGCGCTTGGGACCCTCGGCGACCTCGTACTCGGTCCGCACGCTGCGCCGCCCGGCCACGACGGCCAGCCCCGTCTCCTCGACGGCCTCGCGGACGGCGGCGGTCAGCGCGTGCTCACCGGCGTCGAGCTTGCCCTTGGGCAGCGACCAGTCGTCGTACTTGGGGCGGTGCACCACCGCCGTCTCGACGCTCCCGTCGGCGGCCGGCCGCCACAGCGCCCCGCCCGCGGCGCGGACGAGCATCAGCCGGCCCCGCTCGCCTGCTCGGTGGCCGTCGCCATGAGCCCCGCCTGGTAGTCCCGCCCCTCCTGGCGGGTCCAGGTGGCGTCGGGCCCCAGCTCCCAGCAGCGGACGTCCTCGGCCATGGCCCGGTCGAAGACGTCCTCCAGGGTGCGGTGCGCCTGCTCGTCGCAGACCTGCAGCAGCACCTCCACCCGACGGTCGAGGTTGCGGTGCATGAGGTCGGCGCTGCCGATCCACCACTCGCCCTCGCCCGCGTTGCGGAAGTGCATCACCCGCGAGTGCTCGAGGAAGCGGCCGACGATCGAGCGCACCCGCACGTTCTCAGACAGGCCCGGGACTCCGGGCCGCAGCGAGCAGATGCCGCGGATGAACAGCTCCACCGGGACGCCCGCCGCCGAGGCTTCGTACAGCGCGTCGATGACCTGCTCGTCGACCAGCGAGTTGACCTTGATCCGGATGCCGGCCGGTCGGCCTTCCCGGGCGTGCCGGGCCTCGCGGCGGATCTTCTCCACCAGCCCGGCGCGGACCCCGTGCGGCGCCACCATCAGCCGGCGGTAGGTCGTCTGCCGCGAGTAGCCGGTGAGGGTGTTGAACAGGTCGGTGAGGTCGGCGCCCACCCGCGGGTCGGCGGTCAGGATGCCGAGGTCCTCGTAGAGGCGCGCGGTCTTCGGGTTGTAGTTCCCCGTGCCGATGTGGCAGTAGCGGCGGATGACGCCGCCCTCGCGACGCACCACCAGCGCCGTCTTGCAGTGCGTCTTCAGCCCGACCAGCCCGTAGACGACGTGGCAGCCGGCCCGCTCCAGCGAGCGGGCCCAGCTGATGTTGGCCTCCTCGTCGAAGCGGGCCTTGATCTCCACGAGGACGACGACCTGCTTGCCGGCCTCGGCCGCGTCGATGAGGGCGTTCACGATCGGGGAGTCGCCGGAGGTGCGGTAGAGCGTCTGCTTGATGGCCAGCACGTTCGGGTCGGCGGCGGCCTGCTCGATGAAGCGCTGCACGCTGGTCGCGAACGACTGGTACGGGTGGTGGACGAGCACGTCGCCCTCCCGCAGCGTGGCGAACACGCTCATGGGCGTCTCCCCCTCCGACAGCCGGGGGTGGGTGGCCGGCACGAACGGCTCGTCCTTGAGCTCCGGGCGGTCGAGGTCGACCAGCGCCCACAGCGCGGCCAGGTCGAGCAGGCCGGGCACCTGGACGACGTCCTCCTTGTCGACCTCCAGCTCGTTGATCAGGACCTGGAGGATCCGGGGGTCCATCGACTCGGCGACCTCGAGGCGCACCGCGGGGCCGAAGCGGCGCCGGGCCAGCTCGCGCTCCAGGGCCTGCAGCAGGTCCTCGTCGCGGTCCTCCTCCACCTCCAGGTCGGCGTTGCGGGTGACGCGGAACAGGTGGTGGTCGAGCACGTCGAGGCCGGGGAACAGCTGCGGCAGGTGGGCGGCGATGAGGTCCTCGAGCGGCAGGAAGGTCGCCTCGGAGTCGGGCGCCCCCACCGGCACGAACCGCGGGACGTTGTTGGGCACCTTGAGCCGGGCGAACCGCGGCGCCCCGGTGTCGGGGTCGCGCACCGAGACGGCGAGGTTGAGCGAGAGCCCGCTGATGTAGGGGAACGGGTGGGCCGGGTCGACGGCCAGCGGGGTGAGCACCGGGAAGACCTGGTCGCGGAAGTACTCGCGCAGCCGCTTGGCCTCGACGTCGGCCAGGTCGTCCCAGTGCACGATGCGGATCCCGGCGTCCTCCAGCCGCGGGGTGATGTCCTTGGTGAACACGTCGCCGTGCCGGTGCACGAGCTCGCGGGTCCGCTCGGTCACCCGCGCGAGCTGCTCGCGGATGGTGAGCCCGTCGGGGGAGCGGACGGTGAGCCCGGTGCTCTGCCGGCGCTTCAGGCCGGCGATCCGCACCATGTAGAACTCGTCGAGGTTGCTGGCGAAGATCGCGAGGAACTTCACCCGCTCCAGGAGCGGCAGGGAGTCGTCCTCGGCCAGCTCGAGGACGCGGGCGTTGAAGTCCAGCCAGGACAGCTCGCGGTTGATGTACCGCTCGGACGGGACGCCGGATCGGGTGGAGGGCACGCGGTCATCGTGCCGCAGCAAGGTGAACTGCGGGCAACGCTCAGGGGCGTTCGAGGGTCCCGGCCAGCAGGGCGCCGGTGTGCTCGCCCACACCGAGGGCCACGGCCGCGGCCAGGTCGGCGGCCGTGTCGACGTCCCGGGCCAGCCCGGGCCAGCTCCCGGTGAGCTCCACCGCGCCGCCGGCGCGGTGCCGCCCGGCCGACCCGGCCCCGAACGCGGGGGCGAGGTCGGTGCCGGCGGCGGTGAGCAGTGTCGTCCCGGTGCCCTGCGCGTCGGCGACGAAGCAGCGCGGCGCCGTCCCGGCCGCGGTCAGCGCGGCGGTCAGCTCGTCGGGGCGCAGTGCCGGGAGGTCGGAGGACAGCGCCGCGACCGTGCGGCTGCCGGCGGCGCGGGCGCCGTGGGCGAGCGCGGGGTTCAGGCCGCGGTCGGGCTCGTCGGGCACCGTCCGCGCGCCCAGCGCGGTGACCGCGGCGGCCGCCCGCGGCTCGTCGGTGACCACCAGGACCTCGGCGACGGCGGCCGAGGCGAGCGCGGCCGACACGGTGTCGGCCAGCAGGGCCAGCACCAGCTCGGCGTGGGCGGAGCCCGGCGGGCCGCCGAGGGAGGCGGTCAGCGGGGTCAGCCGGGTCTTGGCGACGGCGAGCCGTTTCGCCGGGACGACGACCGACCACCCTGACACGGGTCCCATGTGACCACACCGGCCTCGGGAGGGGGCGCTGCTCCCGCGCCGGGGACCCGGTGCAGCGCGGGGACGGGCCCAGGCCCGATCATGGGCGCAGATCACGTCCCGCGGCGGCAGGCCGCGGGAGAGGCAGGAGGGAGGGCGCCGGTGACCCAGGACCGGTCCCCGGGGATCGCGCGCCGACCGGGAGGTCC
Organism: Geodermatophilus sp. SYSU D00697; assembly: GCF_054050175.1. Lineage (NCBI taxonomy): Bacteria > Bacillati > Actinomycetota > Actinomycetes > Geodermatophilales > Geodermatophilaceae > Geodermatophilus > Geodermatophilus sp. SYSU D00697. The sequence continues at coordinate 102,162 of NZ_JBJGYV010000015.1, read as the reverse complement.
GCCGTCGCGGTGGCGCACGCGCGGGCGGATCCCGCCGGCACTGGCCCTGTGTGTCGCCGTCGTCTACCCGCTGGTCTCCCTGCTGTTCCGGGTGCGCTACCGGCACGCCGAGCGGTTCCCCCGCACCGGGCCGGTCATCGTGGTGGCCAACCACGTCTCGGTCCTCGACCCGCTGGCCTGCGCGCGGCTGGTCTGGGACTGCGGCCGCGTCCCGCACTTCCTGGCCAAGGCCTCGGTGTTCACCGGCGTGGTCGGGCGCATCCTCCGCGGCGCCGGCCAGATCCCGGTGGCCCGCGGCTCGGCCGACGCCCGCGCCTCGCTGACCGCCGCGGAGGCCGACCTGGCCCGCGGCAACGTCGTCGTCATCTACCCGGAGGGCTCGGTCACCCGCGATCCCGACTGGTGGCCGATGGAGGCGCGCACCGGCGTGGCCCGCCTGGCGCTCACCACCGACGCGGTCGTGCTGCCGGTGGCCCAGTGGGGGCCGCAGCGGCTGCACGACTACCACGCCAAGAAGCTCCACCTGCGGCTGCGGGTGCCCGCCGACTACCTGGTCGGCGAGCCGCTGGACCTCGCGGACCTGCGCGCGCAGGTCCGCGCCGGCCGGCCCCTGGGCGCAGAGCTGCTGCGCGAGGTCACCGACCGGATGATGTCCGCCGTCCGGGACCAGCTCGCCGAGCTGCGCGGTGAGCCGGCGCCGGCGACGTTCGCGCCGCGTCCGCAGCGCAGCCGGCCCGACCAGCTGCCGGGGAGCGCCGCGTGAGCCAGCCCGCACGGGAGCCCGGCACGCGGGCCGCCGTCCTCGGCGCCGGGTCGTGGGGGACGACGTTCGGCAAGGTGCTCGCAGACGCCGGCTGCGCGGTCACCCTCCACGCGCGGCGGCCGGAGCTGGCCCAGGTCATCACCGAGACGCGGGAGAACCCGGACTACCTGCCCGGCATCCGGCTGCCGGAGCGGCTGCGGGCCACCGCCGACCCCGAGGAGGCGCTGCGCGACGCGGAGATCGTCGTCCTCGCCGTGCCCTCCCAGTCGCTGCGGGACAACCTCGTCGAGTGGGCACCGCTGCTGCCCGACGACGCGGTCCTGCTGTCGCTGATGAAGGGCATCGAGCTGGGCAGCACCAAGCGGATGAGCCAGGTGATCTGCGAGGTCACCGGGGCCGGTGCCGACCGCGTGGCGGCGCTGTCGGGCCCGAACCTGGCGCGGGAGATCGCCGAGGAGCAGCCGGCCGCGACCGTCATCGCCTGCACCGACCACGAGCGCGCCGCGCAGGTCCAGGCCGCCTGCCACACGCCCTACCTGCGGCCCTACACCAACCGCGACCTGGTCGGCTGCGAGATCGGCGGGGCGGTGAAGAACGTGATCGCGCTGGCCTGCGGCATCACCGAGGGGATGGGCTTCGGGGACAACACCCGCGCGTCCCTGATCACCCGCGGGCTGGCCGAGACCGCCCGGCTGGGCACCGCGCTCGGCGCGGAGCTGACCACGTTCGCCGGGCTGGCGGGCCTGGGCGACCTGGTGGCCACCTGCAGCTCGCCGCTGTCGCGCAACCGCACCTTCGGGGAGAAGCTGGGACGGGGGATGACGCTGGAGGAGGTCCAGCAGACCACCCGCCAGGTCGCCGAGGGCGTCAAGAGCTGCCGCCCCGTCCTCGACCTGGCCCGCGCGCACGGGGTCGACATGCCGCTCACCGAGGCCGTCGTGCGCGTCTGCCACGAGGACGTGCCGGCGACGCAGATGGTGAAGGAGATCATGTCCCGCGAAGCGAAGCCGGAGTGAGCGACGGCAACCCGAGCGGAGCCGGGGGGAGCCGACCGTCCAAGGACGCGGCCGGGGGAGCGGGGTCCGCCTGGGGGGACGGCACCCGGTCGGTCCGGGCCGGCGAGGCGGACGCCGTCCCCGGGGCGCCGCTGCGTCCCTCGCCGGTCTTCGCCGCCCCGTACCACCTGGGGGACGCACCGCCCCGGGCCGGGGGAGCGGACGCCTACGCGCGCACCGAGCACCCGACGCTGCGGGTCTTCGAGGCCGCCGTCGGCGAGCTGGACGGCGGCCGCTGCCTGTCCTTCGCCACCGGCATGGCCGCGATCAGCGCCGCGGTGCTGGCCTGCGCGCGGGCGGGGGACCGCGTCGTGCTCCCCTCGGACGGCTACTACGCGACCCGGCTGCTGGCCCGCGAGGAGCTCGCGCGCTTCGGCGTCCGCGTGGAGTACGTCCCGACACCGGAGATCGAGGCGGTCGCTGCCCGCGGGGACCTCGAGGGCGCCGCGCTGGTCCTGCTGGAGACGCCGAGCAACCCGCAGCTCGACGTCTGCGACATCACCGCGGTCGCGCAGGCCACCCGCGCCGCCGGGGCCGTCCTGGCCGTCGACAACACCACCGCCACGCCGCTCGGGCAGCGGCCGCTGGAGCTGGGCGCCGACCTCACCGTCGGTAGCGACACCAAGGCGCTGACCGGGCACAGCGACCTGCTGCTCGGCCACGTCAGCACCGCCGACGAGGAGCTGTGGGCCCGGCTCAAGGCCTTCCGGGACCACACCGGGGGCACCCCGGGCCCCTTCGAGGCCTGGCTCGGGCACCGCTCGATGAGCACGCTGGACCTGCGGCTGGCCCGGCAGGCCGCCACCGCGGCGGCCGTGGCCGACCTGCTGGCCGCCCACCCGGCGGTGACCGGCCTGCGCTGGCCGTGGCGCCCCGGCGACCCGTCGTACGACCTGGCCACTCGCCAGATGCTGCGCCCGAACGGCGTGCTGTGCGCCCAGCTGGCCGACGAGGCCGCGGTGCGTCAGGTGGTGGCCGCCAGCCGGCTGTGGACGGCGGCCACCAGCTTCGGCGGGGTGCACAGCACGGTCGACCGGCGGGCCCAGTGGGGCGGGGACGCGGTCCCGGCGGGCTTCGTCCGCTTCTCCTGCGGCATCGAGGACACCGCCGACCTCGTCGCCGACCTCGCCGCCGCGCTCGACCTCCTGTGAGCCGCACGACGCTGGAGCGGGTGCTCGGCGCGGGCCCGGTGCTGCGCCGGGGCCGCGACACCGACTACCACGCGCTCGCCTGGCACCCCGGGGAGCCGCACCGCACCCGCCGGGAACTGGTCGGCTCCACCTGGGAGCCGCCGCGCACCGGGGTGCGGCCCCTGGCCTGCCTGGCGCACGTCACCGACGTGCAGCTGGCCGACGTCTGCTCCCCGGCCCGCTTCGAGTTCTTCAACGGGCACTTCGCCGACCCGCGGATGCGCGCCCTGGTGCCGATGCACCGGCCGCAGGAGGCGATCACCGCGCACGCGATCGACGCGCTGGTCCGGACGCTCAACGGGCTCTCCGGCGGCCCGCGCACCGGGCACCCGCTGCAGGTGGTGGTCACCACCGGGGACGCGATCGACAACGCCCAGTGGAACGAGCTCGAGCTCTTCCTCGCCGTCCTCCGCGGCGGTCGGGTGTCCCCCGGGGCCGGCCTGTCCGCCTACGACGGCGTGCAGGCCGCCGGCTGGCCGCACGACCTCTTCTGGCGCCCCGAGGGCGACGACCCCGAGCCGGACATCTACCGCGCCCGGCACGGCTTCCCCGACCGTCCGGGGCTGCTGGAGGCGGCGTTCGCCTCGTTCGCCGCGCAGGGGCTGCGCCTGCCGTGGCTGGGCTGCCACGGCAACCACGAGGCGCTGATCGCCGGGGTCGGCGTCCCGACCCCGGCCCTGGGCGGCCTCCTGCTCGCCGACCGCAAGCCGGTGGAGCTGGCACCGGAGGTGCCGCTGGACGACGCGCTGCGGCTGTTCACCCACTCCTCCGAGGTCTTCACCACGGCCGGGGCGCGCACGATCACCCCCCTGGCCGGGCGCCGGTTCATCGACCGCCGGGAGTTCGTCGCCGCCCACCTCGCCGACGGGGGCGAGCCGGCCGGCCACGGGTTCACCGAGGCCAACCTGCGCGACGGCACCGCCTACTACGCGTGGGACGGGCTGCCCGGCGTCCGGGTGGTGTGCCTGGACACCACCCGCATCACCGGGGGCGGCGACGGCTCGCTGGACCCTGCCCAGGCCCGCTGGCTGGCCGAGCGGCTGCGCGAGGTGTCCTCGGTGGTGGTCGAGCCCGACGGCACCCGGGTGGCCACCGGCAACGCCGACCGGCTGGTCGTCGTCATCTCCCACCACGGGTCCTCCACGCTGCACCGGGACGACCCCTGGCACCCGCGGCCGGCCGCGGAGGCCGGCGTCCTGGGCGGCCCGGAGCTGGTCGCGCTGCTGCACCGCTTCCCCAACGTGGTGCTGTGGCTCAACGGGCACACCCACGTGAGCGAGGTGCGCCCGTGGGCGCACCCGGAGGAGGCCGGCCGGGGCTTCTGGGAGGTCACCACCTGCGCGGTCGTCGACTGGCCCGGGCAGGCGCGGCTGGTGGAGTTCCTCGACAACGGCGACGGCACGCTGTCGCTGGTCTGCACGATGGTCGACCACGACAGCCCGGCGCGGCCGCCCTCCCCGCTGGACCCGGCCGCGCGGGAGCCCGCCGGGCTGGCCTCGCTGCACCGGGAGCTGTCGGCGAACGTGCCGTGGGCCGGGCTCGACGCCGGGCTGGCCGGGGGGCCGCAGGACCGCAACGTCGAGCTGGTGCTGCGCTCGCCGCTCAGACGCTGAGGGTCAGCCGGCGGCCAGGCGCGCGGTGCGGTCCTCCCGCCGGCGCCGGTGCGCCGCCCGCGCGGTGAGCCAGCCGCTGATGCCCACGTAGTACACCAGGTAGGCCAGCGACAGCGCGACGACCACCGGGTGCGGGTCGGGCACCTGGACCAGCAGCAGGGCGTAGGTGCCCAGCCAGACGGCGGTCAGTGCCAGGCTCAGCCCCTGCAGGGCCTGCGTCCGCGACGGGTACAGGTAGCGCACCGGGACGAACACCAGCACGGAGCAGACCACCAGCACGGCGGCGATCGTCGCGGGGCCCAGGTCCAGGACGACGGCGTAGAAGGCCACCACGTTCCAGTAGCTGGGGAACCCGAGGAAGGTGTGGTCCTCGGTCTTCGCGTCGACCCGGCAGAACTGGTAGCTCGAGGCCAGCAGCGGCAGCGCGGCGACGACCCACCCGAGCGCGCCGGCGGGCAGCGAGCCGGTGGTCCACAGCAGGACCACCGGCGCGAAGGCGTAGGTCAGGTAGTCGACGATGTCGTCGAGCCGGGCGCCGTCGAACCAGGGGATGGTCTCCTTGACCCGCATCCGCCGGGCCAGCATCCCGTCGGTGCCGTCGACGACCAGCGCCGCGAGGCCCAGCCACAGGGCGGTGACCGCGTTGCCGTCGAAGGCCGCGAGCACGATCAGCAGCGCGAGCACCGTGCCGCTGGCGGTGTAGAGGTGGACGGCGGCACCGGCCAGCCGCAGCCCACGCGGGTGGACCGCCCGGCGGCCCTCGCCACCGGCGGTCGTCCCCGGGAGGCCCTCTCCGGGTCGGGCGGCCACGTTCTCGCGCATCGCGTCGAGGTTCCCACACCGCCGGGACCGCAGCGCTGCCGCACGCGGTCCGCCGGTCGCCGGGGGAGCTGCCGGCGGCTCCACTAGTGTCGGCCGCGATGAGCGGACAGGCAGGCAAGCTGCGCATCGCCGTCGTCTTCGGCGGCCGCAGCGCGGAACACTCGATCTCCTGCGTCTCCGCCGGGGCCGTCCTCGCGGCGCTGGACCCCGACCGGTACGACGTGGTCCCCGTCGGCATCACCCGCGAGGGCGGGTGGGTGCTGCCCGACCCCGAGCTGCGGCTGGCCATCGTCGAGGGCGAGCTGCCCGAGGTCACCGGCGGGACGGCGGTGACCCTGGTGGGCGACCCCGCCGGCAGGGGGCTGGTCCGCCTGGACGGCAGCGGCTCGCGCATCGAGCTCGACGTCGTCTTCCCCGTGCTGCACGGCGCCTACGGCGAGGACGGCACGATCCAGGGCCTGCTGGAGATGACCGGCCTGCCCTACGTGGGGTCGGGGGTCTTCGCCAGCGCGGCGTCGATGGACAAGGAGTTCACCAAGAAGCTGCTGGCCGCGGCCGGGCTGGCGCAGGGCGACCACGTGGTGCTCCGCGACGCCGGCGGGGCACTGGCGGCCGACCCGGACGTGCTCGACCCGGCGGCCCGGGAGCGGCTGGGCCTGCCGGTCTTCGTCAAGCCCTCCCGCGCCGGGTCCAGCATCGGGATCAGCAAGGTCACCGACTGGGCGCAGTTCCCCGCGGCCGTCGCCACCGCGGCGGACATCGACGCGAAGGTCGTCGTCGAGGCCGCCGTCCCGGGCCGGGAGATCGAGTGCGGTGTGCTGGCCGGGCCCGACGGCGGGCTGCCCGAGGCCAGCCTGCCCGCCGAGATCCGGCTGCGGCCGGGCACCGACTGGTACGACTTCAGTGCCAAGTACCTCGAGGATGCCGCCGAGTTCGACGTCCCGGCGCAGCTCACCCCTGAGCAGACCCGGGCGGTCCAGGAGGCCGCGTGCCGCGCCTACCTGGCGCTGGACTGCTCGGGCCTGGCCCGCGTCGACTTCTTCCTCGGCACCGGCCCCGACGGCGCCGACCGGCTCGTCGTCAACGAGGTGAACACCCTGCCCGGGTTCACCCCGATCTCGATGTACCCCCGGATGTGGGCGGCGACCGGGGTGGGCTTCGCCGAGCTCGTCGACCGGCTCGTCACGGCCGCGCTGGCCACGGCCCGCCCGGCGGTCACCCCCGCCGTGGACGGCGGCGCGGGGAGGTGACCCCGCCGGTGCCGGCCCGGCGGGGCGGGACGGCGCTGCTGCCGGCCCGGCTGGTCCGGGCGGCCCGGCTGCCCGCTCGGCTGGTCCGGGCGGCCCCGCTGCTGGCGGTGCTGGCGTCCGCCCTCTGCGGCTGTGCCACCGCCGTCGAGGGCGTGGCGACCGCGGTGCCGGCCGGGCCGACGCCGTCGGACCCGGAGGAGCTGCAGGAGCTGGTGGTCACCACCGTGCCCTCCGGCCTGCCCCGGGTGCCCGACACCGACCTCTCCCCGCCCGCGGGGGAGAAGTCCGCCGAGGACGTGGCCGCCTACGGCGAGGACCCCGACCGGGAGCGCCAGGTGCTGGAGGACTACGGCTACCGCTTCGGCTGGGAGCGGGTCTGGAGCGCCGGGACCGGACCGGTGACCAGCGTCTTCGTCAACCAGTTCGCGACCCGCTCCGGCGCCGGTGACTACGCGCGCGACCTCGCCGAGAACGAGGCGGAGCTCTACGACGGCGTGCTGCGGGAGGACCCGCCGCACCTGCCCGGCGGCTGCCGGCTGCTCACCGTGGAGGACGCCGAGCCGGCCGCCGGGCTGTCCGGGCCGGCGGCGTTCGCCTGGTGCGGGCACGGCGTGTACAGCGTCGGCGTGACCGCGGTCGCCGACTCGGTCACCGCGGCCTCCCAGGAGGTGCACGCGGTGCTCGAGGCCCAGCTGGAGCGGCTGCCGCCGTCCTGACCGGTCAGGGCTGCTGGGCCGGGAGGGCGTCGTTGATGACCGGCCCGAGGGCGGTGACCGGGGCGCTGTCGGTGTCGGCCGAGACGGTGACCTGCACGTGGACGGCCCGGTCCACGGTGGTCCAGACGACGACGTCGGGGTCGCTGGTGTCGACGAACCAGTTCACGCCGTTGATCTGGATCAGCGGGGAGGTCGCCTCCAGCCCCGCCGGACGGTCGACGCCGCACACCAGCACGATCGCGGGGTCGCCCCACGCGTAGGCGAACGGGCTGTCGGACTGCACCGGGCGGGAGGGCTCCCCGGTCAGATCCAGCGGCAGCGCGGACATCAGCGCGGGGCAGGACGCGTCGGCCTCCGGGGTCACCGGCGGCACCTCCACCGGCAACGGTGGCAGGTCCGCGCGGCCGGTCGACGGGGCGCCCTCGACCTCGGCGACCCCGGACCCGCCGTCGCCCCCGGTGCCGCCGTCGTCCCCGAGGACCCGCGTGAGCACCAGCAGGACGACGACCAGCGGGACGGCGACCACCGTCACGACCAGGGAGATCCGCCGCAGCGGGTCGTCGGGACGGGCCGGCCGCCCCTCGGGGGCCGGCGCGTCGTCCGGGGGCTGCTCGGTCAGCGCGGTCAGATGTTGACGACGGGGCAGGTGAGCGTGCGGGTGATGCCGTCGACCGACTGCACCCGCGCGACCACGAGGCGGCCGAGCTCGTCGACGGTCTCGGCCTCGGCCCGCACGATGACGTCGTAGGGACCGGTCACGTCCTCGGCCTTGGTCACGCCCGAGATCTGGCTGATCGTCGACGCGACCTGGGCGGCCTTGCCGACTTCGGTCTGGATGAGGATGTAGGCGTGGACCACGGGAGACCTTTCCTCGGGCAGCGCTGCCGATGCGGCGTCCGCACCGGCGGGCGGACAGTTCGGCAACCTACCTCAGCGGGGGAGGGGGACCGGTGACTCGTCCCCGTCCCCTGGTGCCCCGGGACGACCCGGCCGACAGCGTGCGGGTCGTCGGCGAGTTCGGGGTGATCGCGCGGGTGCTGTCCCGGTCGGGCACGGCGCGGGTCGCCGAGGTCGGCCCGGGGGACGACGCAGCGGTGCTGCGCGTCCCCGACGGCCGGGTGGTGGCGACCACCGACGTCCTGGTGGAGGGCCGGCACTTCCGGCGGGACTGGTCGTCGGCGGAGGACGTCGGGCACAAGGCGGCGGCGGCCAACCTGGCCGACGTCGCCGCGATGGGCGGCGTCACGACCGCACTCCTGGTGGGGCTGGCCTGCCCGCCGGACACCTCGACCGCCTGGCTGGAGGGCGTCGCCACGGGGCTGGCCGAGGAGTGCGCGCCGCTGGGCGCGGCCGTCGTCGGCGGGGACACCGTCTCCGCGGCGCCGGACAGCTCCGGCGTCGTCCTCTCGGTGACCGCCCTCGGCGACCTCGGCGGGCGGGCCCCGGTGCTGCGCTCCGGCGCCCGGCCGGGCGACGTGCTCGCCCTGGCCGGCCGGCTGGGCTGGTCGGCCTGCGGGCTGGCGGTGCTGCGGCGGGGGTTCACCAGCCCCGCGGCGGCGGTGGCCGCGCACCGGCGACCGGCGCCGCCCTACGCCGCCGGCCCGGCCGCGGCAGACGCCGGCGCGACGGCGATGTGCGACGTCAGCGACGGCCTGCTGGCCGACGCCGGGCACCTGGCCGACGACAGCGGCGTGGTGGTGGACGTCGACCGCGCCGCGCTGGTGCGGGCCACCCTCGAGCCCCCCGGGCCGATGCAGCAGGTCGCGGCGGCACTGGGCGGGGACCCGCTGGCGTGGGTCCTCACCGGGGGTGAGGACCACGCGTTCCTGGCCACCTTCCCGAAGCGGACGACGCTGCCCGCCGGGTGGACGGCGATCGGCACGGTCCGGGCGGCGAAGGGGTCCCCGGGCGTGCGGGTGGACGGCGTGCCGGCCGCCGAGGTGGCCGAGGCCGTCGGCGCGGGAGGGACCGGGCATGTCCACTTCCGGTGAGGCGGCCGTGCTGCGCGCGGTGCCCTACGACGACCCGGTCGCGCGCCGGCTGGTCGCGCGGGTCCAGCAGGAGTACGTCACCCGCTACGGCGGGCCGGACGGGGCCGTCGTGGACCCCGCGGAGTTCGCGCCGCCGGCCGGGCTGTTCCTCGTCGCCGAGGTGGACGGCGTCCCCGCCGGGTGCGGTGCGTGGCGGGTGCACGACGAGGGTGTGGTCGAGGTCAAGCGGGTGTACGTCGAGCCGGCGTTCCGACGCCGCGGGCTCGCGCAGCTGCTCATGGCGGAGTTGGAGCGCACCGCGGCCGCGGCGGGCCACCGGGCGGTGGTGCTCAACTCCGGTGACCGGCAGCCCGAGGCGCTGGCCCTCTACGCCGCCCTGGGGTACACACCGGTCGCCGGTTACGGCGTCTACGCCGAGGCGCCCGGGGCGGTGTTCCTGGGCAAGGAGCTGCCGCCACCGGGTGGGGAGGAGCGGGCGTGGGCATCGTGACGATCTCGGCCGCGTACGGGGCCGCCGGTGCGGAGGTCGGCACCGCGGTCGCCGAGCGGCTCGGGCTGACCTTCCACGACCGGGCGATCCCGGCGCAGGTGGCCGGCCGGCTCGGCGTCCCGCTGAGCGAGGCGGAGGCCAACGACGAGAAGGTCGCCCGTGGGCTCTGGCGCCTGGTGGCCTCCCTCGGCACGATGCCCGACCCGGTCGGCGGCGTGGTGCCGGTCACCCAGCTGCCGGACGAGCGCGCCTTCCGGCAGCAGACCGAGCGCGTCCTGGGCGAGATCGCCGACGGGCCCGGCGGTGTGGTCCTCGGCCGGGCGGCGGCGCTGGTCCTCGGCGACCGCGCTGACGCCCTGCACGTACGGCTCGACGGTCCGCCCGAGCGCCGGCTGGCGTCCGCGGTGGCGCGCAGCGGCCGGCCGCGCGAGGAGGTGCGGCGGGAGATGGCGGCCAACGACGCCGCGCGGGAGGCCTACGTGCGGCACTTCTACCGGTGCGACCCGGCCTCGCCGGCGCTCTACCACCTGGTCGTCGACAGCACCGCGCTGCCGCTGGACGCGGTCGTCGACCTGGTGGTCACCGCCGCCCGCGCCCGCGGGATCTGACGGGAGCCCGGTTCGACGCCGGGGACGGCGCGAGGCCGCGGGTGGACCGGTCGCGGGGCGGAGGCCCCCCGACCGGGACATCCGGCAGCGGCTCAGTCGGCCGGGGACGGCTCCTGGCCGTGGTGCCGTCCGGGAGGACGGCGGTGGAGACAGCGGAGGACCCCGGAGGTCGTCGACCTCCGGGGTCCTCGCCCGGCCGGGGCCGGGGTGTTCGGTGCGGTCGTCGCGTCAGGCGCGGACGACCTTGCCGGCGCGGATGCACGAGGTGCACGCGTTGATCCGGCGACGGTTGCCGGGGGCGACCAGCGCCCGCACGGACTGGATGTTCGGGTTCCAACGGCGCGGCGTGCGGCGGTGCGAGTGAGACACCGACATACCGAAACCGGGCCCCTTGCCACAGACATCGCACACGGCAGCCACGGTGGATCACTCCCAGAGAATCGTTCAGACGAGCGGTGCGCGACACGCGCCCGCACAAGACCGTCGGCCAGTCTAACCGCTTCCCGTCGCGGCCGTCGCCGCGCCTGCCGGGAACCGCCGTCGCGGCCCCGCCCGGACGGGTCGTCGCCCGGGCCGTGTCGGCCCACCTGGGTACCCTCCGCCTCGTGCTGCGGGCGCTCGACGACGCCGCGGTCGGTCAGTGGTGCCGGGCCGCGGTCGCCGGCCTGTCCGCGTCCCGCGGGCGGCTCGACGACCTCAACGTCTTCCCCGTGCCCGACGGGGACACCGGCACGAACCTCCTGCTGACCGCCCGGGCGGCCCTCGCCGAGCTCGAGGAGCGGGGGAGCGCCGAGCCGGCGTGGGCCCCGCTGGCCCGCGGCGCGGTGCTCGGCGCCCGCGGCAACTCCGGCACGATCCTCGCCCAGCTCCTCCGCGGGCTGGCCGACCAGCTCACCGACGCCGGTCCCGCCGACGGGCCGACGTTCGCCGCCGCGCTGCAGAAGGCCGCCGACGCCGCCTACGCCGCGGTCGCCGACCCCGAGGAGGGCACCTTCCTCACCGTGGCCCGCGCCGGCGGTGAGGCCGCGGTGGCGGCGGTCGCCGAGGGCCGCGGCGAGCTCGCCGACGTCGTCCGGGCGGCGGCCGACGGTGCCCGCGCCGCCCTCGAGGCCACACCCGGGCAACTGGCCGCACTGCGCGAGGCGGGCGTCGTCGACGCCGGAGGCGCCGGGCTCTGCCTGGTGCTCGACGCGCTGGTCGCCACGGTCACCGGGGTCGAGCCGGCCCGCCCCCCGCTGGTCGTCGCCGCCCACGACCACGACCACGGCGGCGACCGGCCGCACCAGCCGCCGGCGGGCCCGGGCAGCGAGGTGCAGTACCTGCTGGCCGACAGCGACGAGGCGACCGTGACCCGGCTGCAGGACCGGCTCGCCGCGCTCGGCGACAGCCTGGTGGTGGTGGGCGTGGACACCCCGTCGGGCCGGGAGTGGAACGTGCACGTCCACACCACCGACGTCGGCGCCGCGATCGAGGCCGGGATCGAGGCGGGCCGCCCGTACCGGATCTCGGTCACCCCGCTGGCGCCGGTGCGCCCCCCGGCTCCGGTGCCGGGAGCGCGGGCGGTCGTCGCGATCGTGTCCGGCGAGGGGCTGGCCGGGCTGTTCGCCGGGGAGGGCGTCCGGGTGGTCCCGTGCGGTCCGGACGGCGTCACCGAGGACGACGTGCTCGCCGCGATCATCGACTCGGCCGCCGCCACGGTCGTCGTCCTGCCCAACGACGCGGCCCTGACCGCGCCGGCCGCCCGCGCCGCCGAGCGCGCCCGCGAGGCCGACCGCGACGTGGCCGTCGTCCCGACCCGCTCGCCGCTGCAGGGGCTGGCCGCGATCGCCGTCGCCGACCCCTCGCGCCGCTTCTCCGACGACGTCATCACGATGGCCGAGGCAGCCGCCGCCACCCGCTGGGCCGAGGTCACCCTGGCCGAGCAGGAGGCCCTGACCAGCGCCGGACCCTGCCGGCGCGGTGACGTCCTCGGCTCCGCGGAGGGCGACGTGGTGCTCATCGGGGAGGACCTCGCCGGGGTCTCCTGCGAGCTGCTGGACCGGATGCTCTCGGCCGGCGGGGAGCTGGTGACCCTCGTCGTCGGCCCCGACCCGGCGCTCGGCGCGGCCGTCTGCGCCCACGTCGCCACGACCCACCCGCTGGTCGAGGTGACCCGCTACGACGTCGGGCCCGGCGTGGTCCCGCTCCAGGTGGGGGTGGAGTGATGGCGGTCGAGATGACGACCCGGCTCGACCGGGTGCTCGGCGCGAAGACGGCGAAGGCGATGGGGGAGTCGCTGGGGCTGTACACCGTCCGCGACCTGCTGCGGCACTACCCGCGCCGCTACGCCCGCCGCGGGGAGATGACCAAGCTCGAGGACCTCCAGGTCGGCGACCGCGTCACCGTCCTCGCCCAGGTGCGCAAGGTCACCACGCGGAAGATGCGCAACCGCCCCGGCAGCCTCACCGAGGTCACCGTCGGCGACGGCGCGGGCTCCATGCAGCTGGTGTTCTTCAACCGCAGGCACGCCAACCTCCGGGAGGGCGCCTGGGGGCTGTTCGCCGGCACGGTCGGCGAGTACCGCAACGCCAAGCAGTTCGCCCACCCCGACTGCCACCTCATGACCGGTGACGACGACGAGGACTGGGCGCGCGCGCTCATCCCGATCTACCCGGCCACCAAGGACGTCTCCAGCTGGGTGATCCAGCGCTCGGTGAAGCTGCTGCTCGACGCCGGGGGCGGTTTCGGGTTCGTCGACGACCCGCTGCCCGAGGAGATCCGCGCCCGGCACGGCCTGCCGAGCCTGCCCGCGGCGCTGCTGGACATCCACCGGCCGACCTCGGCCGAGGACGTCGAGCACGCCGAGCACCGGCTCAAGTGGGACGAGGCGCTGACCCTCCAGCTGACCCTCGCCGCGCGGCGCCGGGCCGCTGCGCTCGAGCCCGGCGTGGCCCGGCCGCGCCGCCCCGGCGGCCTGCTCGACGCCGTCGACGCCGCGCTCCCGTTCGCCCTCACCGAGGGGCAGCGCGAGGTGGGGGAGGAGCTGGCCGCGGAGCTGTCCCGGGAGCAGCCGATGCACCGGCTGCTGCAGGGGGAGGTGGGGTCGGGCAAGACCGTCGTCGCGCTGCGGGCGATGGCACAGGTCGTCGACTCCGGCGGCCAGGCCGCGCTGCTGGCGCCCACCGAGGTGCTGGCCGCGCAGCACGCCCGGGGCATCCGCGCGCTGCTGGGTCCCCTCGGCCGCGCCGGTGAGCTCGACGGCGACCCGGCCGGGACCCGCGTCACCCTGCTCACCGGCTCGCTCAAGGCCGCCGCCCGGCGCGCGGCGCTGGCCGAGGTCGCCGAGGGCCGGGCCGGCATCGTCGTCGGCACCCATGCGCTGCTGCAGGAGACCGTGGAGTTCGCCGACCTCGGCCTGGTCGTCGTCGACGAGCAGCACCGCTTCGGCGTCGAGCAGCGCGACGCGCTGCGGGCCAAGGGGAACCGGCCGCCGCACGTGCTGGTCATGACCGCCACGCCCATCCCGCGCACCGTCGCGATGACCGTCTACGGCGACCTGGAGACCTCCACGCTGCGCCAGCTGCCCAGCGGCCGCGGCGGCGTGCGCAGCTCCGTGGTCCCGGTGCGGGAGAAGCCGGCCTGGCTGGACCGGGCGTGGGAGCGGCTGCGCGAGGAGGTGGCCGCCGGGCGGCAGGCCTACGTCGTCTGCCCGCGGATCGGTGAGGACGCCGGTGCCGAGGAGGAGCCCGACGACGCCGACGGTGCGCCGGCCGAGGAGGCGACGTCGGACCGCCGCCCGCCGCTGGCGGTCCTCGACGTCGCCGAGGCGCTGCGCGAGGGCCCGCTGGCCGGGCTGCGGCTGGAGGTGCTGCACGGCCGGCTCACGCCCGAGGAGAAGGAGGCCCGGATGCGGGCCTTCGCCGCGGCGGAGGTCGACGTGCTGGTCGCCACCACCGTGGTCGAGGTCGGCGTCGACGTCCCCAACGCCACCGTCATGGTGGTGATGGACGCCGACCGCTTCGGCGTCAGCCAGCTGCACCAGCTGCGGGGCCGCGTCGCGCGCGGCAGGCACGAGGGGCTGTGCCTCCTGGTGAGCGAGGCGCCCAGCGCCTCGGCCACCGGTCAGCGGCTGGCCTCGGTCGCCGCCACCTCCGACGGCTTCGAGCTGGCCCGCCTCGACCTCGAGACCCGCCGCGAGGGCGACGTGCTCGGCGCCGCGCAGTCCGGCAACCGGTCGGGGGTCCGCCTGCTGTCGCTGCTCGAGGACGAGGAGCTCATCGCCGAGGCCCGCGTCGAGGCGAGCGCGCTGCTGTCGACCGAGCGCGGCCTGGCCGACTTCCCGGGGCTGGCGATGGAGGTCGCCGCGCTGGCCACCGACGAGCGGGCCACGTACCTGGAGAAGGCATGAGGGAGGACCCCGACCTCCGCACCCCCCGCGGGCTCGGGGCGGGCCCCGGGACGGAGCCGTGACCCGGCTGATCTCCGGGGTCGCCCGTGGACGGCGGCTCAAGGTCCCGCCGTCGGGGGTGCGGCCCACCGGCGACCGCGCCCGGGAGGGCATGTTCAACAGCCTCTCCACGCTGCTGGACCTCGAGGGCGCCACGGTCCTGGACCTCTACGCCGGCTCCGGTGCCCTCGGGCTGGAGGCGCTGAGCCGGGGCGCGCAGCAGGTGGTGTTCGTCGAGTCCGGGCCGCGCGTGCTGCCGGTGCTCGAGGCCAACCTGGCCGCCGTCGGCCTGCCCGGCGGGCGGGTGGTCGCCGGGTCGGTGCCCACCGTGGTGGCCGGGCCGCCGCCGGCCCGGTTCGACCTCGTGCTCGCCGACCCGCCCTACGCCACGCCGGTGGCGGAGGTCCTCGCCGTCCTCGAGGCGCTGGTCGCGGGGGAGTGGCTGGCGCCAGACGCCGTGGTCGTGGTCGAGCGCTCGTCCCGCGAGGAGCCCTGGGAGTGGCCGACACCCCTGCGCGGACTGCGCGACCGCCGCTACGGGGAGGCCGTGCTCCGGTACGGTCGCTGTCCGTGAGGCGCGCGGTCTGCCCCGGCTCGTTCGACCCGGTCACCAACGGCCACGTCGACGTCATCAACCGCGCCGCGGCGCTGTACGACGAGCTGGTGGTCGCCGTGCTGGTCAACCCCGGCAAGGCCGGCCTGTTCACCGTCGACGAGCGCATGGAGCTGCTCCGGGACGCCGTCGCAGGCCTGCCCAACGTCACCGTCGACAGCTTCCAGGGGCTGTTGGTCGACTACTGCCGGGACCACGACATCCCGGTGATCGTGAAGGGGCTGCGGGCGGTCAGCGACTTCGAATACGAGCTGCAGATGGCGCAGATGAACCGGGAGCTGGCCGGCGTGGAGACGCTGTTCGTGCCCACCGCGCCGCAGGTCGGGCACCTGTCCTCGAGCCTGGTCAAGCAGATCGCCACCTTCGGCGGGGACGTCTCCAGCCTCGTCCCCAAGGCCGTGCACGCGCGGCTGCTGGCCCACCGGGAGCGGGGTGTGTCGTGACGGAGGTCGTGTACCGGCTGTACGAGACCGTCGACGAGCTCAGCAGCGTCATCGAGAACGCCCGCAACGTGCCGATGTCCGGTGGCTCGTGCATGGTCCCCCGCGACGTCCTGCTCGACCTGCTCGACGACCTCCGGGAGAACCTCCCCGAGGAGGTGCACAAGGCCGGCGCGATCGTCGAGCAGCGCACCGAGATCCTCCAGCAGGCGCAGGCCGAGGCCGAGCGGCTGACCGGTCGGACCCGCAGCGAGAGCGAGCAGGTGGTCGGCTCCGCCCGGCGGCAGCGCGAGGAGATCCTCGGCACCGCCCGTCGGCAGCGCGACGAGCTCCTCGCCCGGGCACAGGCCGAGGCCGAGGAGCTGCTGGCGCAGGCCGAGGAGGAGGCCGAGCGGATCGTGGCGGAGGCCCGCCAGCACCACGAGGCGGTGCTGGCCGACGCCCAGGCCCAGCACGCCGAGGTCCTCGCCGCGGCCGCGGCCGAGCACGAGCGGCTCATCAGCGAGACCGAGGTCTACCGCGGCGCGGTCAGCCGAGCCGACGAGCTCGGTGCGCAGACCGCTGCCGACGTCGCCCGCATGCGCGCGGAGGTCGACCAGTACGTCGACACCCGGCTGGCCGACTTCGGTGCCACCCTCGAGCGCATGGTGCGCTCGGTGGAGAAGGCCCGCTCCGCGCTCCGGGAGTCCTGAAGGAGGACCGCCGGCGGGTGGGTGGCCTCACCCGGTCGGCGCGGACGGCGCCGTCCGGGCATCGGGTAGGCTGGTTCTCCGGTCGACCGCCGGAGGCCTCGCGCCCCGGCCGGCCCCTCCCCGCTGCCTACCGCGAGTACCGACATGCCTGCCGCTCAGCCGCCCCGCTCCGGCGCCGCGTCCCCGGACGCCCGGCGCCCCGCTGCCAACCCCTGGCGCGTGGACCTGCGGGAACTGGGTCGACGGGCCGGCTCCCTGCAGGAGCTGGACCGGACCATCCCGGCTCCCGCGGACTGGAAGGTGGAGCTGATCGGCGTCCCCGAGGGGGCGCAGGTCCAGCTCCGGCTGCGGCTGGAGTCGGTGATGGAGGGCGTGCTGGTCTCCGGTGACGTGGAGGTCCCGCTGGTCGGCTCGTGCGCGCGGTGCCTGGAGCCGGTCGAGGACACCCTCCAGCTCGACGTCCAGGAGCTGTTCGCCTACGAGGGCAGCACCACCGAGGCCACCAGCGAGGAGGACGAGGTCCGGCGGGTCGAGGCCGACCACCTCGACCTCGAGCCGATGGTCCGCGACCTCGTCGTCCTCAGCCTGCCGCTGGCGCCCACCTGCACCGAGGACTGCTCGGGGCTGTGCGTGGACTGCGGTCAGCGGCTCGACGACCTGCCGGCCGACCACACCCACGAGGTGCTCGACCCGCGCTGGGCCGGACTGGCACAACGCTTCGGTGCCTCGCAGGCCGACCGATTCGCTTCCGAACCGGGCACCCCCGGTGCGGACAACCCAGAGGAGAACTGACCGTGGCCGTCCCGAAGCGGAAGATGTCCCGCGCCAACACCCGCATGCGTCGCTCGCAGTGGAAGGCGTCCGCTCCCACGCTCTCGCCGTGCCCGAACCGGGCCTGTGGCGAGCTCAAGCCGCCGCACCAGGCCTGCCCGAACTGCGGCCAGTACGAGGGCCGTCAGGTCCTCTCGGTCTGACCGCCACGAGTCGGCCCGCCGTGGCGACGTCGGTCACCGGGACCCCACCCGCACCGGGAGGGGCTCCCGGCCGCTCGCCGGCGGGGCAGGCACACGCCGAACGGTCGGCCGCCTGGCTCCGCGACGCCCTGGGCGTCGAGTTGCCCGGCGGCCTGCTGGCGTTGGCGTTGACCCACCGGTCCTACGCGTACGAGAACGGCGGGCTGCCCACCAACGAGCGCCTGGAGTTCCTCGGGGACTCGGTGCTCGGCCTGGTCGTCACCGACGAGCTGTACCGCCGCCACCCCGAGCTGCCCGAGGGCCGGCTGGCGAAGCTGCGCGCCTCGGTGGTCAACATGACCTCCCTGGCGGGGGTGGCGCGGCGGCTCGGCGCCGGCGGCCTCGGCCCGCACCTGCTGCTCGGGCGCGGTGAGGAGACCACCGGCGGCCGGGAGAAGGACTCGATCCTCGCCGACGCGGTCGAGGCGCTGATCGGCGCCGTCCACGTCGGTCTCGGCCTGGACGCCGCGGCCGCCATCGTGCACCGGTTGTTCGACCCGCTCCTGGACCAGGCCGCCACCCGTGGCGCCGGACTGGACTGGAAGACCAGCCTGCAGGAGCTCGGCGCCGCCCTCGGCCTGGGTGCCCCGACCTACGTGGTCCAGGACGAGGGCCCCGACCACGCGAAGACCTTCAGCGCGGACGTCGTCCTCGACGGCACCGTCCGCGGCCGCGGGTCGGGCCGCACGAAGAAGGCCGCCGAGCAGGAGGCCGCCGAGGCGGCGTGGCGCGCACTGTCCGCGTCGCCCGCCGACGGTGACCCCGCGTCGGCCGCACCCGCCGAGGGCTGACCCGCCGTGCCCGAGCTGCCCGAGGTCGAGGTGGTCCGGCGCGGCCTGGAGCGCTGGGCCGCCGGGCGCACCGTCGCCTCCGTCGAGGTGACCCACCCGCGCGCGGTGCGCCGGCACCTGGAGGGCACCGACCACTTCGTCGCGGCGCTGACCGGCCGCACGCTCACCGCGGCCCGCCGCCGCGGCAAGTACCTGTGGCTGCCGCTCGCCGAGCCCGACGGCACCCCGGTCGGTGCCGCGCTGGTCGCGCACCTGGGGATGAGCGGCCAGCTGCTGGTCGAGAAGCCGTCCCAGCCCGACGAGACGCACCTGCGGGCGCGCTTCACCTTCACCGACGGCGGCCGCGAGCTGCGGTTCGTCGACCAGCGCACCTTCGGCGGGCTGGCGGTCGAGGAGGCCGGGGGGAGCGACGCGGCCGGGCTCCCGTCGCGGCTGGCGCACATCGCCATCGACCCCCTCGACGACTCCTTCGACACCGCCGGGTTCAGCGCGGCCCTGCGGCGGCGGCGCACCGAGGTCAAGCGGGCGCTGCTGGACCAGACGCTGATCGGCGGGGTCGGCAACATCTACGCCGACGAGGCGCTGTGGCGGGCCCGCCTGCACGGCGCCCGCCCCACCGACAAGCTGACCCGCGCCCAGGTCGAGGACCTGCTCGGCGGTGTCCGCGACGTGCTCGGGGAGGCCCTGGCGCAGGGCGGGACCTCCTTCGACTCGCTGTACGTCGACGTCAACGGCCAGAGCGGCTACTTCTCCCGGTTCCTCGCCGTCTACGGCCAGGAGGACCGCCCCTGCCCCCGCTGCGGCACGCCGATCGTCCGCGAGTCGTTCATGAACCGGTCGAGCTACAGCTGCCCGTCCTGCCAGCCGCGCCCCCGCGCGCGCCGGGCGGCCGCCGGGACGCGGGCGGCCCGGCGGTGACGCGCCGCGCGGTCGCCGTGGTGTCCGGCTCGGTCCAGGGGGTCGGCTACCGGTGGTTCGTGCGCGGCCGGGCCGAGGCCGCGGGGCTGGCGGGCTCGGCGACCAACCTGCCGGACGGGCGGGTCGAGGTCGTCCTCGAGGGGGAGGACGCCGCGGTGGCTGCCGTCCTGGCCGATCTGGACGGCCCGGGGGCGCCCGGCGCGGTCACCGGGGTCGACGTCCGGGACGAACCGGCCCGGGGCGGCACCGACTTCACCACAGGGTGACGAACGCGACATCCCCCCGACACGTGACCTGTGCAGGGTCGGCGTTGACCTGCGTGACCTGGCCTGTCACCCTGGGAACACACGGACCGCGCCGACCGTCGTACGGGGCGCAGGTCATCCCTCAACGCAGTCGAAAGGCCGTTCCCGCCATGGCCAAGGCCCTGTTCGGTCACGTCGTCACCCCCGCGGAGCTCCGAGTAGTCGAGGAGAACGCCGTCCTGCGGGCCAAGGTGCGCCGGCTGGAGCAGGAACTGCAGCAGCTGCGCGCTCAGCGTGACGCAGCCATCGCCCACGAGCTGCTCAGCATGGCCGGCGACAACGCCGAGCCGGCGCTCGCCTGACGAGCGGAGCCCCGGCCCCGTCCGGAGGCTCGCCCCGAGCGCGCGAGGGGTGAGAGGGACGGGGCCCTCCCACTGAGCCTGTGCACCTGTCGAGCCTGACGCTCAAGGGCTTCAAGTCCTTCGCGTCCACGACGACCCTGCGCCTCGAGCCGGGGATCACCGCCGTCGTCGGCCCCAACGGCTCCGGGAAGTCCAACGTCGTCGACGCCATCGCCTGGGTCCTCGGTGAGCAGGGGGCCAAGAGCCTGCGCGGCGGCAAGATGGAGGACGTCATCTTCGCCGGCACCGCCGGCCGCCCGGCGCTCGGCCGGGCCGAGGTCACCCTCACCATCGACAACGCCGACGGCGTGCTGCCGATCGAGTACACCGAGGTCTCGATCACCCGCCGGATGTACCGCTCCGGTGAGAGCGAGTACGAGATCAACGGCGACAAGGTGCGGCTGCTCGACGTCCAGGAGCTGCTCAGCGACTCCGGCATCGGCCGCGAGATGCACGTCATCGTGGGGCAGGGGCAGCTCGACGCCGTCCTCTCCGGCCGCCCGGAGGACCGCCGCGCCTTCGTCGAGGAGGCCGCCGGAGTCCTCAAGCACCGCAAGCGCAAGGAGAAGGCGCTCCGCAAGCTCGACGCGATGCAGGCCAACCTCGACCGGCTCGGGGACCTCACCGCCGAGCTGCGCCGCCAGCTCAAGCCGCTGGGCCGGCAGGCCGAGGTGGCCCGCCGCGCCGCCGGCGTCCAGGCCGACCTGCGCGACGCCCGCCTGCGGCTGCTCGCCGACGACCTGGTGCAGCTGCGTGACGCCCTGGACGAGGACGTCGCCGACGAGACCGCCGCCCGCCAGCGGCGTGCCGTCGTCGAGGCGGAGCTCGTCCGGACGTCGACCCGCGAGGCGGCCCTGGAGGCCGAGCTCGCCACCAACGCCCCGCTGCTGAGCGCGGCGCAGGAGACCTGGTACCGGCTGTCGGCGCTGGCCGAGCGGTTCCGCGGCGTCGCCCAGCTGGCCGCCGAGCGCCACCGGCACCTCTCGGCGGTCCCGGCTCCGACGACCGGCGGCCGGGACCCCGAGCAGCTGGAGGCCGAGGCCGACCGGGTCGCCGCCACCGAGGCCGAGCTCGCCGCCGGGCTGGAGGCCGAGCGGAGCCGGCTGGCCACCGCGGTCACCGCCCGCACCGAGACCGAGGCCGCGCTGGCCGAGGCCGAGCGCGCCTGGGTCGCCGCCGCGCGGGCGCTGGCCGACCGCCGCGAGGGCCTGGCCCGGCTGTCCGGGGAGGTCGCCGCCGCGCGGTCGCGCGTCACGGCCGGCGAGGCGGAGATCGAGCGGCTGGCACTGGCCGCCGGGGAGGCCGCCGACCGTGCGGAGGTCGCCGCCGAGCGCCTGGCCGAGCGCCGCGACGAGGTCGCCTCCCAGGAGGACACCGACGTCGTCCTGGTCACCGCCCACTCCGACGCCGTCGCCGCGCACGCGGAGGCCGCCAGGGTGGTGACCGAGCTGGCCGCCGCCGAACGGGCCGCCGAGCGGGACCGCGCGTCCTGGCAGGCCCGCCGCGACGCCCTGGCCCTGGGCCTGGCCCCGGTCGACGGGTCCGCCGCGGCGCTGGCCGCCGGCCTGCCTGGCGTGCTCGGCCCGGTGACCGAGCGGCTCGCCGTCGAGCCCGGCGCCGAGGTGCCGCTGGCCGCCGCCCTGGCCGGCATGGCCGACGCGCTGGTCGTCGACGGTGTCGCCGGGGCCGCGGCCGTGCTCGCCCACCTCAGGGACGTCGACGGCGGCCGCGCCGGGCTGCTCGTGACCGGCGGTCTGCCCGCGCTGCCCCGTGAGGGCTGGCCCCAGCTGCCCGAGGGCACGCGCTGGGCGCTGGACCTCGTGACGGCTCCCGAGGAGCTGCGGCCCGCGCTGGCCCGAGCCCTGGACCGGGTCGCGGTCGTGCCCGACCTGGCCGCCGCCGTGGCGCTGGTGGGCACCCACCCACGGGTGCGGGCGGTGACCGCCGATGGCGACCTGGTCGGCGCCGACTGGGCGGTCGGCGGGCAGGCCAACGCCCCCTCGGGCCTGGAGGTCCGCGCCCGGGTCGACGAGGCCGAGCGGGAGCTGACCGCCGCCGCCGCGCGCGCCGCGGACCTCGCCGACCGGCTGGCCGCGGCGCGGGACACGGCACGGGAGCGCTCGGCCGACGTCGACACCACCCTGGCCGCGCGGCAGGCGGCCGACCGCACCCGCTCCGCCGTCGCCGCGCAGCTGGCCGAGCTGGGTGCCGCCGCCCGCTCGGCCGCCGCGGAGGCCGAGCGGTCCGCCGCCGCGCGGGTCCGCGCCGAGCAGGCGCTGGAGCAGGCGCAGGCCGCGCTGGGCGACCTCGAGCTCCGGCTCGCCGAGGCCGAGGCAGCGCCGGTGGAGGAGGAGCCCGACCCCGCTGCCCGCGACCGCCTGCGCCTGGAGGCCGCCGCCGCGCGGCAGGCCGAGACCGAGGCGCGGCTGGCGGTCCGCACCGCCGAGGAGCGTGCCCGCGCGCTGTCCGGCCGGGCCGAGTCGCTGCGACGCCAGGCCCGCCAGGAGCGAGCCGCCCGCGAGCGGGCCGCGGCGGCCCGGCTGGCTCGCCAGCGGGGCGCGCAGGTGGCCGCCCGGGTGCGCGCGGGAGCGGACACGGCGCTGACCGCGCTGGCCGCCAGCCTCGCCCGTGCCGCTGCCGAGCGCGACGAGCTGGCCCGGGTCCGCACCGCGCGGGAGGCCGAGCTGCTGGAGGTCCGGACGGCGGTCCGTGCGGCCACCGCCGAGCTGGAGCGGCTGACCGACGAGGTGCACCGCGACGAGGTCGCCCGCGCCGAGCAGCGGTACCGGATCGAGACCCTCGAGGGCCGGGCCGCCGAGGAGTACGGCGTCGACCTGCCGACGCTGCTGGCCGAGTACGGCCCCGCCGCCGCCGTGCCACCCACGCCCGCCCAGGTGGCCGCCGCCCAGGCGGCGGGGGAGCCCGAGCCGCAGCCGGTGCCCTACGACCGCGCCGCTCAGGAGCGCCGCGCCGCCAGGGCCGAGCGCGACCTGGCCACCCTCGGCAAGGTGAACCCGCTGGCGCTGGAGGAGTTCGCGGCCCTGGAGGAGCGGCACACCTTCCTCGCCACGCAGTTGGAGGACCTCAAGGCGACCCGCCGGGACCTGCTGACCGTCGTCCGGGAGGTCGACGAGCGGATCCACGACGTGTTCGCCTCCGCCTTCGCCGACGTGCAGCGGGAGTTCGAGCAGGTCTTCGCCACCTTGTTCCCGGGCGGCTCGGGCCGGCTGTACCTGACCGACCCCGAGGACCTGCTCACCACCGGTGTCGAGATCGAGGCCCGCCCCCCGGGCAAGAAGGTCAAGCGGCTGTCGCTGCTGTCGGGCGGCGAGCGCTCGCTGACCGCCGTCGCGCTGCTGGTGGCGATCTTCCGCGCCCGGCCCTCGCCGTTCTACGTCCTCGACGAGGTCGAGGCGGCGCTGGACGACGTGAACCTCGGCCGGCTGCTCACCCTGGTCGAGCAGCTGCGGTCGACCTCGCAGCTGATCGTCATCACGCACCAGAAGCGGACGATGGAGATCGCCGACGCCCTCTACGGCGTGAGCATGCGCGGCGACGGGATCACCGGCGTCATCAGCCAGCGCCTCCGGGAGCCCGAGGCCGAGTCCGCCTGAGGCGGCGCCACCCGACACCGCAGGTGTCACGAGACGGCGGGGACCTCCAGGTCGACCACGAGCGGCAGGTGGTCCGACGCGCCGGCACCGTCGAGCACCCGCGCCGCCGCGACCTCGATCCCCGGGGTGACCCACACGTGGTCGATCCGCTGGTGGGGGCGCCGGGCGGGGTGGGTGCGGCCCTGGGCGTGCTGCCAGAACCGCCACCCGGCCCGGTCGTCGCGCTCGCGGGCGAGCTCCCAGGCGTCGGCGAACCGCGCCTGCAGCACGGCCAGCTCCGGGGAGCCGGGCTCGGCGTTGAAGTCGCCGACCAGGACAGCGGCCTCGGCCGGGTCGGCGTGCAGGTCCGCGAGCGTCTCGGCCTGCGCCGCCCGCTGCTCGGGCGGGCGCGTGGACAGGTGGGTGGTGGTCACCCACAGCGCCCCGCCGTCGAGCTCGACCCGCACGCGCAGGGCGCTGCGCGGCTCGCCGTCGCCGGGGAGCCGGTGGACGGCGTCGCCCCGGATCGGCCGCCGCGACAGCAGCGCGTTGCCGTACTGGCGCCGCACGGCGTCCTCGCCGCCGCGCGGCTCGTCGATCGCCGGCCCCCACGCCAGGTGCATCTCCAGCGCCCGGGAGAGGAGCAGCGCCTGGTCGACGTCCTCGCTGCGGTCGCCGAAGCGCCGGTCCACCTCCTGCAGGCAGACGACGTCGGCGTCGACCGCGGCGATCACCTTGGCCAGCCGGGCGAGGTCGTGGCGGCCGTCGTCCCCGACGGCGTGGTGGGTGTTGAAGGTGGCCAGCCGCACGTGGATCGGCGGCTGCCCCGGGGTGGGAGCGGGTCGCGTCACCCGTTCAGCCTGTCACCTCCGCGGAGACGGGGTCGGACAGCGGCAGGTCGGCGACCTCCCGCAGGGACTCCTCCCCGAGCCGGTCGCGTTCGCAGACGAACAACCGGAAGCGGGCCTCGCGGTCGTGGAGCACCAGCTCACCCAGCTGGTTGCCGAACCACGGGCCGGTGACCTTGGCCCAGTCCAGCTCGGAGGGCTGGACCCGGCCCAGCCGGGCGATCCCGGTCGTCAGCCGCCGCGCCCAGCGGCTCCAGCCGATCCGGAACCCGACCTTGATGGGGTGTGGCGCCTGGTTGTGCAGCGGGGAGACGGTCAGCTGGTGCACCCGGGTGGTGAGGCCGGTGGGCCGCACCAGCTCGGCGGCGTAGGCGTGGTGGACGTCGCCGGAGAGGACCAGCGCGGTCGCCGGTGCCCGGCCGTGCTCACCGCGGGCGATCGCGGCCAGGGCCCTCCCCAGCCGCTCGAAGGAGTCCCCGAACGCGGCCCAGTGCTCGAGGTCGGCGGCCTGGCGCAGCTTCTCCGACAGCCAGCCGACCGGTCCGCCGAGGTGGCGCCGGTTGAGTGTCTCGTTCCACCGCTCGATCTCGTGGATGGCATGGGGCAGCAGCCAGGGCAGGGACGTGCCCAGGATCAGGTGCTCGACGCCCTCCTCGACCGCGCGGTGCATCGCCGCCTCCACCCAGGCGAACTCGTCGTCGTCGAGCATCTTGCGGTCGTGCTCGTCGAGGACCCGGCCGGCGCGGCTGTCGATCATCACCATCCGCGCCTCACCCCAGTGGCGCACGTAGCTCCAGCGGACCGACCGCGGGTCGCTGTCGGCCGCCCGGGCCATCGCCCGCAGCACCGGCTCGGCGTCGTCGGGGGACTCGCCGACCGCCTGCCAGGTCCGGTTCTCGGCCAGCTCCTGCGGGCTGAGGTTCCCCAGGTGCTGGTAGACCCAGTAGCTGACCAGCCCGCCGTCGATCCGGCCCTCCCACCAGTCCTCCCCGGTGGTCTCCCGGCGCCAGGCCGCCGAGGTGTTCCAGTCGTCGATCATCTCGTGGTCGTCGAAGATCATCGAGGACGGGATCGTCGACAGCAGCCAGCGGACCTGGGGATCGCTCCAGGACTCCGCGTAGAGGCGGGTGTACTCCTCGAAGTCCGCGACCTGGGCGCCCTCGGGGGTGTGCTCCTCGCGGCGCAGCGCCAGCCAGGAGCGGGTCGCCGTCGTCAGCTCGTCGGCGTACACCTGGTCGCCGAGCAGCACGAGGGCGTCGGGCCAGGTGTGCTCCGGCTGCCCGGCCAGGTGCGCGGCGTAGGTGTCCAGCGCGTCGGGCGGGATGGCCTCGGCCGCGTCCACGGTGCTGGGGGTGGCGTAGCGGCAGGAGCCGAAGGCGATCCGGAAGGGTCCGGGGCGGCCCGGGGTGCGGATCCGGCTGGTGGGGGAGCGCGAGGTCGCCTCCGGCCACACCCGCTCGCCGTCGAGGTGCACCTCGTACGGCGTGGTGCTGCCCGGCTCGAGTCCCTCCACGACGACCAGGGCGTAGCAGTGGCCGGCCACGGTGAAGGTGCGGGCCCGCCGGCCGAGCACCTCGACCTCGCAGGGGCGGTCGGTCTCGACCCAGACGGTGGCCGACACCGGGTCGACGTGCCGCAGCAGCGGACCGAGGAGGAGGACCGGGGACTCCCGGCCGGGCAGGGGCATGCCGCACAGCCTGGCCCACGGACCTGTGTATCGCCCAGTCCCGGCGAGCCGGGTGCTGGGAGACTGTCGGCCATGGAGTTCGTGCTGATCGCGGTCGCGATCCTCGTCGT
Organism: Geodermatophilus sp. SYSU D00697; assembly: GCF_054050175.1. NCBI lineage: Bacteria > Bacillati > Actinomycetota > Actinomycetes > Geodermatophilales > Geodermatophilaceae > Geodermatophilus > Geodermatophilus sp. SYSU D00697. The sequence goes on along the minus strand of NZ_JBJGYV010000015.1, from coordinate 75,887 downwards.
CGCCCTGGTCCTCGGGGTCAGCCTCCTCGTCGGTCGCGGCCGGCGGACCACCCGCCTGGACGACGACGCCGCCGCCGGTACGACGCTGACCCGTCCGCGCCCGCCGGCGCCGACCGAGGAACCGCGCCCGTCCGGCGCGACGGCCAGCGGGCAGGGGACGGTCGAGCCACCGGAGGCGCCGGCTGCGCCGCCCGCCCCGCTGCCGCCCGCCGAGCCCGAGCCGGGGCTGGTCTTCGAGACCCCGCCGCCGTCGGCGGGCCGCCTGGTCCGGCTGCGCTCGCGGCTGGCCCGTTCGCAGTCCTCGCTCGGTCGCGGCCTGCTGACCGTCCTCGCCCGCGAGAAGCTCACCGAGGACGACTGGGAGGAGGTCGAGGAGACGCTGCTGGCCGCCGACGTCGGCGTGGCCGCCACGCAGCAGATCGTCGACCGGCTGCGGACCCAGTCGATGGTGCTGGCCACCGCCTCCGGGGCCGACCTGCGCCGGCTGCTGGTGCGGGAGCTCACCGCCGTCCTCGGCCCGGACCTCGACCGCCACCTGGGCGTCGACCGGCGCGAGGGCCGCCCCGGCGTCGTCCTGGTCGTCGGCGTCAACGGGGCGGGCAAGACGACGACGGTCGGCAAGATCGCCCGGGCGCTCGTCGGCGACGGGAAGAGCGTGGTGCTCGGCGCGGCCGACACCTTCCGCGCCGCGGCGGCCGACCAGCTGGAGACGTGGGGTGAGCGGGTCGGCGTCCTGACCGTGCGGGGCCGCGAGGGCGCGGACCCGGCGTCGGTCGCCTTCGAGGCCGTGCGCACCGGCGTGGAGGCCGAGGTGGACACCGTGGTGGTCGACACCGCGGGGCGGCTGCACACCAAGGGCGGGCTCATGGACGAGCTCGGCAAGATCAAGCGGGTCGTGGAGAAGCAGTCCCCGGTGACCGAGGTGCTGCTCGTGCTCGACGCGACGACCGGCCAGAACGGTGTCGTGCAGGCCCGCGTGTTCACCGACGCCGTCGACGTCACCGGCGTCGTCCTCACCAAGCTCGACGGCACCGCCAAGGGCGGCATCGTCGTCTCCGTGCAGCGGGAGCTCGGCATCCCGGTGAAGCTCGTCGGGCTCGGCGAGGGAGCCGACGACCTGGCGCCGTTCGAGCCGGAGGCCTTCGCCGAGGCGCTGGTCGGCGGGGCGGACTGAGAGAGGACCCCGTCCTCGCCACCGCCGGCAGGCTCGGGGCGGTGCCCTGGACGGGGCCGCCCGTCCTCCCCGGCCCCCTCCCGCGGCTCGGCCCGAGCGTGCGAGGGCTGAGAAGGAGGGGGTCCTCCTTCAGCGGGTCAGCGCCGCCACCGCGGTGCGGACCTCCTCGTCGCGCAGCGCCGTCGTCGCGTCGCCGACCGACAGCTCCACCCGCACGACGCCGGGGTCGCCCGTGGGGGTCGCCCGCGGCCAGGTCCACAGCCCGTGCTCGACCGCCAGGACCCGGGCGGCCGCCGCGAACGCCTCCGGCGTCGTGCGCAGCAGCAGGTGCAGCATCGGCGTCTCCGGCGGGTCGGGGACGACGGTGACGCCGGGCAGGTCGCGCACCGCGTCGGCGACCTCGCGCGCACGGCGCAGGTAGGCGGGCATCAGCGGCAGCCGGCGGCGCAGGCAGGTCAGGGCCGACGCCGCCCCGGGCCACATGCCGAACACCGTGCCGCCCATCCGGCGCCGCCACTCCCGCACCTCGGCCACGACGTCGGCCGGCCCCGCCAGGCAGCAGCCGGCCAGCGCGCCGAGCCCCTTGTAGAAGCTGACGTAGACGGTGTCGAACAGGGCGGCGATCTCGGTGGGGGAGCGGTCGTACCCGGCCGAGGCCTCCCAGAGCCGGGCGCCGTCGAGGTGGGCGGCCGCGCCGCGCTCCCGCGCCCAGGCGGCCTGCGCCACGACGTCGTCCCACGCGGGGAGGCGGCCGCCGAGGTCGCGCTGGGGCAGCTCGACCAGCAGCGCGGCCGGGTGCTCGGCGACCCCGTCGAGGTCGGCCCGCAGCAGCGGCCGGTCCCGGTCGCCGACGGGGCGGCCGACCATGCCGTGCAGGCGCTCGAGCGCCTGCTCCTCGTGGCGGGCGAGGTGGCACTCGGGGTGGAAGACCACGGTGCGCCGGCCGCGCCGGTCGGCGTGCACGCGCAGCACCGCCTGCTGGGCCATCACGCCGCTGGGCACGTAGACGGCCGCCGGCAGGCCGAGCACCCCGGCCACCTCCGCCTCCAGGTCGGCGACCACGCCGCCGTCGCCGTAGCGGTCCAGCGCCGTGTCCGCCGGGATCGTGGCCATCAGGTCCCGGGCCCGCCACTCGCCGTGGCCGCTCAGGGACCGGTCGCAGGAGGCGCGCAGGGCGAGGAGGTCGTCGTCCACCGGGTCAGTCTCGCCGAGGCCGCGGTCGGGTCAGGGCACCGCCTTCGGGTCGAACCCGAAGGGCAGCTCCAGCCGGTGGCGGTGCAGCAGCTCGGTGTCGGCGAGCAGCTCGCGGGTCGGCCCGTCGGCGACCACGACCCCGCCGTCGAGCACGACCGAGCGCGGGCACAGCTGCAGGGCGTAGGGCAGGTCGTGGGTGACCATCAGCATCGTCACCGGCAGGGCCTCCAGGACCTCGGCCAGCTCGCGGCGGCCCGCCGGGTCCAGGTTGGACGACGGTTCGTCCAGCACCAGGATCTCCGGGTGCATCGACAGGACCGTCGCGACGGCGACCCGGCGGCGCTGCCCGAAGGAGAGGTGGTGCGGCGGGCGGTCGGCGACGCCGGCCATGCCGACCTGCTCCAGGGCCGCGGCCACGCGGGCGGCGACCTCCGCCTCGGGCAGCCCGAGGTTGCGCGGGCCGAAGGCCACGTCCTCGCCGACGGTGGGCATGAACAGCTGGTCGTCGGGGTCCTGGAAGACCACGCCGACCCGCCGGCGGATCTCCTGCAGGTGCCGCTGGTCGACCGGCAGCCCGGCGACGGTCACCGTGCCACGCCCGCCCCGCAGGATGCCGTTGAGGTGCAGCACCAGCGTGGTCTTGCCGGCACCGTTGGGCCCGAGCAGGGCCACCCGCTCGCCGCGCTCGATGCGCAGGTCCACCCCGAACAGGGCCTGGTGCCCGTCGGGGTAGGCGTAGGCGAGGTCCTCGACGTCCAGGGAGGGCGGGGCGCTCACCCGAGAAGCAGACCAGACGCCAGGACGGCGCCGGCAGCCACCGGGAGGGCGAGGGCGGCGAGCCAGGACTGCGCGGCCACGGCGGGCGCCGGGGCGGAGGGCATCCGGCCGGTGTAGCCGCGCGACAGCATCGCCAGGTGCACCCGCTCACCCCGCTCGTAGGAGCGGATGAACAGCGACCCGGCGGCCGGGCCCAGCACCCGCAGCGCCCCCAGGTGGCGACCGCGGAACCCGCGGGACTCCCGCGCCACGCGCATCCGCCGCAACTCGCCGCCGACGACGTCGGCGTAGCGGAACATGAACATGAGGATCTGCACGAGGACCGACGGCAGCCGCAGCCGCTCCAGACCGCGCAGCAGGGCCCGCGGCTCGGTGGTGGCCGCCAGCACGGTGGCGGCCAGCACCGACAGCGTCGCCTTGGCCAGCAGCCCGCCGGCGGCGACGAGTCCGCTCTGGGACAGGGAGAGCCCGGCGACCTCGATCCGCGGTCCCTGCGCGACCACCGGCAGCAGCAGCGCGAACAGGACGAAGGGGGTCTCCACGGCCAGGCTGCGGGCCAGCCGGCCCGGCGGGACGCGGGCCACGGCCGCCGCACCGAGGACGAGCGCCAGGTAGCCGCCGTAGGCGGCCCACGCCCACGGCGCGTGCACCGGGGTCGCCACCACCACGACGGCGAAGCCGAGGACCGCGACCAGCTTCAGGTGCGGCTCGAGCCGGTGGGCCGGGGTCGTCCCTGCCACGTAGGCGGCACCCAGCGCGCCGCCGTGCCCGGCGCCCACCTCAGTCGGTCGCGTCGGCGGTGTCGCGGCCGCGCCGGCGCACCAGCAGGGTCAGCCCGCCGGCCAGCACGAGCGTGACCGCGACCCCGGCGATCCCGGCCAGCCCGCCGGAGAGCCGGCCGTCGTCGATGCCTGCGACGGCGTAGTCGGCCAGCGGGGAGTCGGCTGTGGCGCTGTCGCGGGCCGTGTCCAGGAAGCCCTCCTGCTCGGCCGACCACTCCAGGCCGTCGGGGTGCGCGCTCGCGTAGTAGCTGCCGACCCCGGCCACCAGGAGGGCGACCAGGACGCCGACGAGCAGGAAGCCGCGGCTCCGCCGGGACGTGGTCACCGGGCACCTCCCACGGGAGCGGTGGGACGCGGGGCGAGGTCGGCGGCGGTGCGCAGCCGTCGGGCACCCCACACGAGGTCCGGCCGGACGGTGAGGACGGCGGCGAGCACCGCGACGGTGATCACCGCCTCGCCGATGCCGATGAGCACGTGGATGCCGCCCATCGTGGCGGCCACCGTGCCGACCGGGACGTCGGCGACACCGCCCACGGCGAACAGGGCCACGAACGCCAGCGCCGCCACGGGCACCGAGAGGAAGGCGCCCGCGCCCGCGGCGGCCAGCACCCCGGTGCGGGTCCGCGGCAGGACGGCGGTCAGCAGGCGGAAGACGCCGTACGCGGCGCCGACCGCGACGACCGCCATCAGCGTCACGTTGGTGCCCAGCGCCGTCAGCCCGCCGTCGGCGAAGAGGACCGCTTGCACCAGCAGGACGACGGTCATGCACAGCACCGCCGTCCAGGGGCCGACGAGGACGGCGGTGAGCGCGCCGCCGATGAGGTGCCCGCTGGTCCCGGCGCCGACCGGGAAGTTCATCATCTGCACGGCGAAGACGAAGGCGGCGGTGAGGCCGGCCAGGGGGGCGGTGCGCTCGTCGAGCTCACGCCGGGCGCCCTTGAGGGCCACCGCCACGGCCCCGGCGGCAACCGCGCCGGTCGCGACCGACGTCGGGGCGTCGAGGAACCCGTCGGGAACGTGCACGCTGCCTCCTCGCAGACTCCGGCCACCCGCCATCGGGCGACCGGGACCGACCTTATTGCAGTCGGTTGGCAATTGCACATGGCTTGCAACAAGCGGCCGGGTCCGTGACCGGGGTCACCCGCCGGGCCCGTGCAACACGACTGGAACACGGGCGCCGGACACGCGGGCCGGAGTTCACCGTCCGGAAACAGCGGCGTGCCGCCTGGCGAAACAGGCGGGCGGCACGGTGAACGCCACGTCGCCCCTCGCCCGAGGGGGACGGTCCAGACCCTCGGCCCGGGTCGTCAGTCCCGGCCGCTCCCGTGGCTCCGCCACACCGATCCGTCAGGAGGTTGCCGTGGACACCGGCGACACCGCCTGGGTTCTCGCCAGCGCCGCCCTGGTGCTGTTCATGACCCCCGGCCTGGCGCTCTTCTACGGCGGCATGGTCCGCGCGAAGAGCGTCCTCAACATGATGATGATGAGCTTCGGCGCACTCGCCCTCATCGGCGTGCTCTGGGTGCTCTACGGCTACTCGATGGCCTTCGGCGACGACGTCGGCGGTGGCCTCCTGGGTGACCCCTTCGAGTTCTTCGGCCTGTCCTCGCTGATCGGCACGGGTGGACTCGACGCCGCCTTCGCGCCCGAGAACCTCGTCTTCACCGTCCCGTCGCTGGCCTTCGTCGCCTTCCAGGCGGTCTTCGCGATCATCACCGTCGCGCTGATCTCCGGCGCCATCGCCGACCGGGCCCGCTTCGGCCCCTGGATGGTCTTCGCCGGCATCTGGGCGACGGTCGTCTACTTCCCGGTGGCCCACTGGGTCTTCGCCTTCAACGGGGCGGAGTCCGAGACCGGTGGCTGGATCGCCAACAACCTGCTGGCCATCGACTTCGCCGGTGGCACCGCGGTGCACATCAACGCCGGTGCCGCCGGCCTGGCGCTGGCCCTCGTGCTGGGCAGGCGGCGGGGCTTCGGCCGCGACCCGATGCGTCCGCACAACCTGCCGCTGGTCATGATCGGCGCCGGGATCCTGTGGTTCGGCTGGTTCGGGTTCAACGCCGGCTCGGCCCTGTCGGCCAACGGCCAGGCCGCGGAGGTCTTCGTGACCACGCTGGCGGCCACGGGTGCGGCCACCCTCGGCTGGCTGCTCACGGAGAAGCTGCGCGACGGGCACGCCACCTCCCTGGGTGCGGCCTCCGGCGTCGTCGCGGGGCTGGTGGCGATCACCCCGGCCTGCTCGTCGGTCACCCCGCTGGGGGCGATCGTCGTCGGGCTCGTCGCCGGCGTCGTGTGCGCCCTGGCGGTCGGCCTGAAGTACAAGCTGGGCTACGACGACTCCCTGGACGTCGTCGGCGTCCACCTCGTCGGCGGCCTCTGGGGCACCCTCGCCGTCGGCCTGTTCGCCTCCTCGGCCACCACGGCCGGTGTCGACGGCCTCTTCTACGGTGGCGGTGTCGACCAGCTGTGGCGGCAGGCCATCGGCGCCCTCGCGGTGCTCGTCTACTCCTTCGTCCTCACCCTGGTCATCGGGTTCGCCGTCGCCAAGACGATGCGCTTCCGGATCACTGAGGAGGAGGAGGTCAGCGGCATCGACGGCGCCGTGCACGCTGAGACCGGCTACGACCTCGCCTCGCTCGGGGGCGGGGGCGGCGGCGCTGCGACACTCACCACTCAGGCCCACGCCACGGCGCAGGACCCGGCGCACCGGACCGTGGCTCGCAACACGGAAGGGATCCGGGCATGAAGCTCGTCACCGCCATCGTCAAGCCGTTCAAGCTCGACGACGTCAAGAACGCCCTCGAGCTGATCGGGATCGCGGGACTGACCGTCAGCGAGGTCCAGGGCTTCGGCCGCCAGCGGGGTCACACCGAGGTCTACCGCGGGGCCGAGTACCAGGTGGACTTCGTGCCCAAGGTCCGGATCGAGGTGGTCGTCGGCGAGATCGACGCCGCCCGGGTCGTGGACGCGATCGTCGAGGCCGCGTCCACCGGCCAGATCGGCGACGGGAAGGTGTGGGTCACGACGATCGACGAGATCGTCCGGGTCCGCACCGGTGAGCGCGGCGCCGACGCCCTGTAGGGGCGTCGGCGGCCTCCCCGCAGGGGCCCGCCGCGAGCCTGCGGGCGGTGGGGGGCAGGGAGGTCCTCTCTCGCCGGCCGGGGTGGTGGGAGGTCCCGCCACCCCGGCCGGTGCCGTTCCCGGACGAGTCACGAGGAGAGGGGGAGTCGTGCTGGACACCGGGTCGCTGCCCGCACTGTCGCGGGCGGAGCGGGGGGAGGTCCTCGACGCCTGGCTGACCGGCCTCCTGGACGAGGCCGTGACCGGGACGCCGCCGTCCCGCCCGCGCCGCGGCTCGGGCGGGCGGGGAGGGGACCAGCCCCGCACCGGCACCGACGGGGTCGCCCTCGTCGCGGTCGGCAGCCTGGGGCGCCGGGAGTTCCCGCCGCACGGGGACCTCGACCTGGTGCTGGTGCACGACGGCCGGCCGGAGATCGCCGCCCTCGCCGACGCGATCTGGTACCCGATCTGGGACGCGGGCCTGCGCCTGGACCACTCGGTGCGCACCGTCGCCGAGGCCGTCGGCGTGGCCTCCACCGACGTCAAGGCCGGCCTGGGCCTGCTCGACGCGCGCCTGGTGGCCGGCGACGCCGACCTCGCGGCCGCGCTGCGCACGGCGACGCTGGCCAGCTGGCGGCAGTCGGCGTCCCGGCTGCTGCCCCAGCTGCGCGACCTGCGCCGCGGCCGCGCGCGGCAGGTCGGCGAGCTCGCCTTCCTGCTCGAGCCCGACCTCAAGGAGGCCTACGGCGGACTGCGCGAGGGGCAGGTGCTGCGCGCGGTGGCCGCGGCCCAGCTGGCCGACGAGCCCTCCCCCGAGGCCGAGGAGGCCTACGCGCTGCTGCTCGACGTCCGCGACGAGCTGCGCCGGCGGCTGGGCCGACCCGGCGACGTGCTCGTCCGCCAGGAGCAGCGGCCGGTCGCGGTCGCGCTCGGGCTGTCCGACGAGGACGCGCTGCTGCGCGAGGTGAGCCTGGCCGGGCGCCGGCTGGCCTTCGTCGCGGACGAGACCTGGCGGCGGGTGGAGGCCTCCCTGGTCCGCCGTCCCCGCGGCCGCTACCGCCGGGTGCGCCGGGAGCCCCTGGCCGAGGGCGTCGTCCGCCAGGGGGACGAGGTCGTCCTCGCCCGCGACGCCCGCCCGGCCGCCGACCCGGGTCTGGTGCTGCGCGGCGCGGCGGCCGCCGCCCGCGCGGACCTGATGCTGTCGCCCTACACGCTCAAGGTCCTCGCGGTGCACGCGCCGCCGCTCCCGGAGCCGTGGCCGGCCGAGGTGCGCTGGTCGTTCCTCCGGCTGCTGGCCAGCGGCCGCTCCGCCGTCGCGGTGCTCGAGCAGCTGGACCAGGAGGGGCTGCTGTCGCGGCTGCTGCCCGAGTGGGACCGGGTGCGCTCCCTGCCGCAGCGGCACCCGTGGCACCGGTTCACCGTCGACCGGCACCTGGTGGAGGCCGCCGCCGCGGCGGCCGAACTCACCCGCGACGTCGACCGGCCCGACCTGCTGCTGGTCGGCGCGCTGCTGCACGACATCGGCAAGGGCTGGCCCGGCGACCACAGCGAGGTCGGGGAGCCGGTCGCGGCGCGGATCGCCACCCGGATGGGGTTCTCCGAGGCCGACGTCGCGACCCTGGCCGCGATGGTGCGCCACCACCTGCTGCTGCCCGACACCGCCACCCGCCGCGACATCGACGACGGCGCCACCATCGACCGGGTCGCGGCGACCATCGGGCACGACCCGGCGTTGCTGCAGCTGCTGCACGCCCTGGCCCAGGCCGACGGCGCGGCCACCAGCAGCTCGGCGTGGAGCCCGTGGAAGGCCCACCTCGTCGCCGCCCTCGTCGCCCGCGTGCAGGCCCGGCTGGGCGGGACGCCGGCCCGCGACCCGGAGCCGGTGCTGCAGGCCGCCGAACCGCAGTGGTCCGCACCGCTGGAGGGAGCCGGCGGGGTGAGCGTCGGCGTGGAGGACGTCGCCGACGGCCAGCAGGTCACCTTCACCTCCCCGGACCGGCACGGGCTGTTCAGCAGCCTGGCGGGGGTGCTGGCGCTCAACCAGCTCGACGTCCGGGCCGCGAAGGTCAACGTGGTCGGCGGGCGGGCGACCGCGGTCTTCGCCGTCCGGCCGCGGTTCGGGCGGGTCCCGGTCCCGTCGATCCTGGCCGACGCGGTGCGGGCGGCCCTGGAGGGCACGCTCCCGCTGGCCGACCGGCTGCGGCAGCGCGAGGCCGACTACCGGCAGGACGCCGTCCGGGCGACCCCGCCGCGCATCGCGTGGCACAACGGAGAGGTGACCGGCGACGCCACCGGGATCGTCGAGGTGCGGGCCGGGGACCGGGCGGGGCTGCTGTACCGGCTCACCGCCGCGATCGCCGCCGAGGGGCTGGACGTGACGTCGGCGCGGATCGAGACCCTCGGCGCCGACGCGGCCGACCACTTCTACGTGTGCAACCCCTCGGGCGTGCCCATCGACGGCGAGCAGCGGGCCCGCGTGGACGCCGCGCTGGCGGCCGCGGTGCGGGGTGCGGTGCCCGATCCGGTGCCCGCGCCGGGGGACACGCCGGGCTGAGGTCCCCGGGACCGTCGGACCCCCGTGGCACCGTCGGAGGGGAGTGGGACGGAACGGTCCCGTCGTCCGGGGGAGGGACCCGCATGCGCAACCGGTCCGAGGAGATCGCGACGGCCGAGGGGCGCGTGTGGCCCTGTGCGGCCTGTGGCGACGACCGGGAGTTCGTGCAGCCCCCCTGCGTCGACGGCCACACCGACGACGGGGGCGAGTGCCCCGAGTGGGCCTGCGCCGACTGCGGGACGGCGGTCTTCTCCGCCGCTCCGTCGGTCACCGCCGCGGTCGTCCCGCAGCGCCGCGCCGCCTGAGTCCCCTCACCGGAGGGTGAGCGCCACCCGGCCGTGCTCGGCGAGCGCGCCGTCGGGTACGAACGCGACCCATCCGCCACGCACCAGCACCGTCTCGATCAACTCGTCCACCACGTCGTCCACCACATCGGGGTGGTCCACGTCGTCGGCACGGGTGAGGAAGTCCCCGTCGGGGCTCAGCCGCGCCGGGTGGGTGAACCCCTCCTCGACCGCCAGCATCTCGGGCCGCTCACGGCGGGCGGCCAGCCAGGCCGCGTCGATGCCCTCGACCACCGCCTGGCGGGAGCGGCGCCGGTCCAGGTGCGCCAGCGCCTCGTCCTGACGGGAGCGCAGATGGGCCTCCAGCACCTGCCGGATCCTGGGGGCCAGCGTCGCCAGTGGCGATCGCGTGAGGTTGCCGGCGACGGACCCGGCCAACCGCCCGGTGTTGCGTGACACCCGACGGAAGCGGGCCAGCGTCCGCTCGGCGCCGACGAGCACCAGTGGAGCCGGGTGCAGCCGCAGGAAGGTCCCCAGCGCCTGGTCCACGCGACGCAGGAAACCGTCGCCCGGGACGTCCTCCGCCCTCAGCGGGAAGGCCGAGCGCGGCGGCGGGCGCAGGTCGTCGGCCACGCCCTCGAGCAGCCGGGCCTCACGCTCCGACAGCAACAGGACCACGTGCCGGGGGGTCCGGTGCATGGCCCGCACCAGGTCGCGGGTGGCGAACGTGGGGTCGACCACGACGCGGTCGGTCACCGGCACGGGCAGCCGCACCACCTCACGGACCGCGCGGTTGACGAACAGCGCGATCCCCGTCCCCGTCGGCTCGGTGCGCACTCGCGCGACCACCTCGTCCAGCGCGGCCACCAGCGATGCGGCGCCGGGGGCGCCGTCGTCGACGAGGCGGGCCGCGGCGTCGTCGGCCAGCCGGCGCAGCCGCTGGGCATCCGTGTCGGTCATGCGGGAGGCCGGGGTGGTCGTGGCCAGCAGGGAGACGCAGGGGTCGTCGCGCACCGACTGCAGCAGGACGACCTGCTCGGGCGAGGGCCAGCCGATCCGCTCCGCTGTGGTGGTCACCGGGCCGTCCAGCCCACCGGGACGGCGTCGAGCCGCCGCGCCAGACGGGCGACCGCGCGGTCGAGGACCCGCTGCCGGCGCCGGCCGCGGAGCCCGCTGAGCCGGTGGATGCTGATCCGTGCCTGTACCCCGGCCGCGGCCGCGCGGTGTGCGGCCAGCGTGACGAGGTCGCAGGCCTCGCGGTCGGCCTCCTCGGCGAGGAGTGCCAGCAGGGCCGCGTCGAGCGTGAACGGCGTCCGGGGCAGGAGCAGGGCGGTGTGCACCTCGCGGCCGGTCTCGCGCGCGGCGGCGTAGGCCGCGTCGAGGGTGGCGACGGCGCTCTCCCGGTCGAGGACGACGGCGAGCAGGCGGGGTGCGCCGCCCTTCGACATCCGGGGCGGAGGCGCCGGTGAGGGCACGCGGGCCGGGACGGTGGGGCTGAGCAGGGTCATGCGGGTCTCCCGCGGTGCGGCGAGGTCTCCCCTCGGTCCGGTCAGGACCGGCCGCGCCCGGGCCGGAGCCGGGACTGACGGGCGGCGGCATCGCTGCTGCGGGTGGGTACTCCCCTCGCGCCACCGAGCATAGGTGAAAAAGGCTTCACCTGTCACGTGGGGGTCCCGCCGTTCGTGCGGCCGGCACCCGGCCGGCGCTCGTTAGGCTGGTCGGGAGGTGGCGCGACGGTGCCGGGGTCCCCCGGTGCCGGAGCCGAGCAGCCGGTCGGTCCGACCGGCCGGCCGCGCCCGCGAGAACTGCTGAGGACGTGCTGTGTTCGAGACCCTCTCCGACCGCCTCGACAAGGTGTTCAGCGGCCTGCGCGGCAAGGGCCGGCTCACCGACGCCGACATCGACGCCACCGCGCGCGAGATCCGCATCGCGCTGCTGGAGGCCGACGTCGCGCTGCCGGTGGTGCGGGCCTTCATCACCGCGGTCAAGGAGCGGGCGCGCGGCGCCGACGTCTCGCAGGCCCTGAACCCGGCCCAGCAGGTCATCAAGATCGTCAACGAGGAGCTCATCGAGATCCTCGGCGGCGAGACCCGCCGGCTGCGCTACGCCAAGCAGTCGCCGACGGTCATCATGCTGGCCGGTCTGCAGGGCTCCGGTAAGACGACGCTCGCCGGCAAGCTCGGCCGCTGGCTCAAGGGCCAGGGCCACACCCCGCTGCTGGTGGCCGCCGACCTGCAGCGGCCCAACGCGGTCAACCAGCTCTCGATCGTCGCCGGCCAGGCGGGGGTCGACGTCTTCGCCCCCGAGCCGGGCAACGGCATCGGCGACCCCATCCGGGTCGCGGCCGACTCCATCGAGCACGCCCGCCGCACCATGCACGACGTCGTGGTGGTCGACACCGCCGGCCGGCTCGGCATCGACGCGGAGCTGATGGCCCAGGCCGCCGGCATCCGCGACGCCGTGCAGCCGGACGAGACGCTGTTCGTCGTCGACGCGATGATCGGTCAGGACGCCGTCACGACCGCCGAGGCCTTCCGCGACGGGGTCGGCTTCTCCGGCGTCGTCCTCACCAAGCTCGACGGCGACGCCCGCGGTGGTGCCGCGCTGTCGGTGCGGTACGTGACCGGCCAGCCGATCATGTTCGCCTCCACCGGCGAGAAGCTCACCGACTTCGACGTCTTCCACCCCGAGCGGATGGCCTCGCGCATCCTCGGGATGGGCGACGTGCTCACCCTCATCGAGCAGGCCGAGCAGGCCTTCGACGCCGAGCAGGCCGAGAAGATGGCCGGCAAGCTCGCCTCCCGGGAGGGCTTCACCCTCGAGGACTTCCTCGAGCAGATGATGGCCATCCGCAAGATGGGGCCGATCGCCAACCTGCTGGGCATGCTGCCCGGGGCGGGCGCGATGAAGGAGCAGCTCAAGCAGGTCGACGACCGCGACCTGGACCGCACCGCGGCGATCATCCGGTCGATGACCCCGGAGGAGCGGGTCAACTCCAAGATCATCAACGCGTCGCGGCGGGTGCGCATCGCCAACGGCTCCGGCGTGACCGTCACCGAGGTCAACCAGCTCCTTGAGCGCTTCGCGCAGGCCCAGAAGATGATGGGCCAGATGGCCGGCAGCATGGGGCTGCCCGGCATGGGCCCGATGTCGAAGAAGGCCCGCGGGCGCCAGATGCAGGCACAGTCGAAGAAGGGCAAGAAGGGCAAGGGGAAGGGCAAGGGCGGCCCCGCCCGCCGGCCGATGGGCGCCCCGGGCCTCCCACCCGGCGCGGGCTTCCCCGGCGGTGGCCTGCCCGGTGGGATGCCCGGCGGCATGCCGACGCTGCCGCCCGGCCAGGCCCTGCCCGACCTCACCAAGCTGAACTTCGACCAGTTCAAGGACGACCGGTCGTGACCCCGGCTCCCGCAGGGCGGTGAGCACCCCGGCGCTCCACCTCGCCGGCGTCCTGCTGCCCGACGCCGAGCACCGGGACGTGTGGGTCCGCGACGGGCGGCTGACCTTCGAGTCGGTCCCGGGTGCGGAGACCGTCAGCCGCGGCGGGTGGCTGGTCCCGGGGCTGGTCGACGCCCACTGCCACGTGGGCATCGGCCGCGGCGGCGTGCACGTCGAGGACCTCGCCGGGCTGCGCGAGCAGGCCCTCGCCGAGCGGGACGCCGGCGTGCTGGCGCTGCGCGACTGCGGCTCACCGGTGGACACCCGCGCGCTGGACGACGAACCGGACCTGCCGCGGATCATCCGGGCCGGTCGGCACCTGGCGGCACCGCGGCGCTACATCCCCGGGCTGGCGGTCGAGCTGGCGCCCGGAGACCTCGCCGCCGAGGTGCGCGTGCAGGCCCGCCGCGGCGACGGCTGGGTGAAGCTCGTCGGCGACTGGATCGACCGCGGTGCCGGCGACCTGGCACCCGAGTGGCCGGCCGACGCGGTCGCCGCCGCGATCGCGGTCGCGCACGAGGAGGGTGCCCGGGTCACCGCGCACACCTTCGGCACCGACGCGCTGCCCGACCTGGTCCGCGCGGGCATCGACTGCATCGAGCACGGCACCGGCCTGACCGAGGAGCTCATCGGCGAGATGGCCGCGCGGGGCACCGCCGTCGTCCCGACGCTGGTCAACGTGGAGAACTTCCCGTCCTTCGCCGCTGCGGGTGAGGCGAAGTTCCCGGCCTACGCCAGCACGATGCGGCGGCTGTACGCGTCGTCGGGGGCGGTGGTCCGGGCGGCGTTCGAGGCCGGTGTCCCGGTCTTCGCCGGCACCGACGCCGGCGGCGGGATCGACCACGGCCGCATCGCCGACGAGGTGCGCGCCCTGGCCGAGGCGGGCCTGCCGGCCGAGGCGGCGCTGGCCGCGGCGTCGTGGTCGGCCCGGGACTGGCTCGGCCTGCCCTGCCTCGAGGAGGGCGCGCCGGCCGACCTGGTGGTCTACGACAGCGACCCCCGCGCGGACCTCGACACCCTCGCCCGCCCGCAGCTCACCGTCCTGCGCGGCCGCGTCCACTGACCCGTCCGGGACCCCTGCCGACGGGGACCGGGAGCGGGCTCGGCGCGACTGCGGGAGGGCACCTGGCCGCGGGTGGAGCCCGGAGGGCGACAATGCGCTCCGTGCTCCTGCGGATGTCCACCCTGTTCCTGCGCACCCTGCGTGACGACCCGGCCGACGCCGAGGTCCCCAGCCACCGCCTCCTGGTCCGGGCGGGCTACATCCGGCGGGCCGCGCCGGGCGGGTTCACCTGGTTGCCGCTGGGCTACCGGGTCTTCCGCAACGTCGAGCGGGTCATCCGCGAGGAGATGGACCGGATGGGCGCGCAGGAGGTGCACTTCCCGGCGCTGCTGCCCCGCGAGCCCTACGAGGCCACCGGCCGCTGGACCGAGTACGGCGACAACCTCTTCCGCCTCAAGGACCGTCGCGGCGTCGACCACCTGCTCGGCCCCACGCACGAGGAGATGTTCACCCTCCTGGTCAAGGACCTGTACTCGTCGTACAAGGACCTCCCGCTGTCGCTGTACCAGATCCAGACCAAGTACCGCGACGAGGCGCGGCCGCGGGCGGGCCTGCTGCGCGGCCGCGAGTTCACCATGAAGGACAGCTACTCCTTCGACGTCGACGACGCCGGCCTGGACAAGAGCTACGCCGCCCACCGCGACGCCTACATCCGGATCTTCGACCGGCTGGGGCTGGAGTACGTGATCGTCTCGGCGATGTCCGGGGCGATGGGCGGGTCCAGGAGCGAGGAGTTCCTGCACCCGACCGAGATCGGCGAGGACACCTTCGTCCGCTCGGCCGGCGGCTACGCGGCCAACGTGGAGGCGGTCACCACCGTCGCCCCCGACGAGATCCCCCTCGACGGGCTGCCCGAGGCGCACGTCGAGGACACCCCGGACACCCCGACCATCGAGACCCTCGTCGCCGTCGGCCAGCAGCTGTTCCCGGACGCCGGGTACACCGCCGCGTCGACGCTGAAGAACGTCGTCGTCACCCTCGTCCACCCCGACGGGACGCGCGAGCCGCTGATCGTCGGCATCCCCGGCGACCGGGAGCTGGACGCCAAGCGCCTGGAGGCCCAGGTCGCGCCGGCGGAGGTCGAGCCGTTCACCGAGTTCGAGCAGCACCCGCGGCTGGTCAAGGGCTACATCGGCCCGCAGGTGCTCGGCGCCGACAGCGAGTCGGGCATCCGCTACCTGGTCGATCCGCGGGTGGTGCCCGGCAGCCGCTGGATCACCGGGGCCAACGAGCCGGGCAAGCACGTGTTCGACCTCGTCGCCGGCCGGGACTTCACCTGGGACGGCGTGATCGAGGCCGCCGAGGTGCTGCCCGGCGACCTCGCCCCGGACGGCTCCGGCCCGCTGGAACTGGCCCGCGGCGTCGAGATCGGCCACATCTTCCAGCTCGGCCGCAAGTACGCCGAAGCGCTGGAGCTGAAGGTGCTCGACGAGAACGGCAAGCTGGTCACGGTCACCATGGGTTCCTACGGCATCGGCGTCTCGCGGGCCGTGGCGGCGATCGCCGAGTCCACGCACGACGAGCTCGGCCTGGTCTGGCCGCGCGAGATCGCTCCGGCCGACGTGCACCTCGTCGCCACGGGCAAGGACGCCGCGGTCTTCGAGGCCGCCGAGTCCCTCGCCCAGGAGCTGCAGGCCGCCGGGCTGACCGTCCTCTACGACGACCGGCCGAAGGTCTCGCCCGGGGTGAAGTTCAAGGACGCCGAGCTGCTGGGGATGCCGACGATCGTCACGGTCGGCCGCGGCCTGGCCGACGGCGTGCTCGAGCTGCGGGACCGCGCGACCGGGCAGCGCGAGGAGGTGCCGGTCGGGGAGGCGGCGGCCCGCGTGCTGGCCGCCGTCCGCGGCTGAAGGACCCCGGCTCGGATCAGGTGACCTGATCGCAGCGCGTCCTCCCTCACGGCGGGCGGTGGGGGAGGACGCGCTGCGGTGGGGGAGGACGTCCGCAGCTACTCGGCGGCGACCAGTTCCACCTCGTACCCGTCGGCGTCCTCGAGGTAGGCGGCGCGGTGCTCCGGGCCGCCGGCGAACGGGTGCCGGTCGGGGAAGAGCAGCCGCCAGCCGTGGGACGGCGCCTCCGCGACCAGGTCGTCGAGCTCGGCTGCCGTCCCGGCCCAGAACGCGAGGTGGTTCAGGCCGGGGGAGCGGCGCTCGTGGACGGCCCCGCCCAGGTCCGGGGACTGCTCGACCACGACGTAGACGTCGCCCGACCGCCATGACCGGCCGTGCACCCAGGACTGGTACGGCTGCGCCCCCAGCGCGGTCAGCAGCCAGCCCCAGGAGCGCTCGGCGCGGGGCAGGTCGGGGACCCAGACCTCGATGTGGTGCAGCAGGCCTCGCCTCGGCATGGGGCCATCCTGCGGGATCTGGCATGATGGTCGGTCGAACACGGCGGTGGGCGGCCCTCTCACCGTTGCCGGCCGTGTCCCTGGCTCCGCCCCGGCGTACCCCACGCGTCCGTCCGGCGAGCAACCGACGAAAGCGTTCGAGGAGAACACGAGCCACCGTGGCCACCAAGATCAAGCTCATGCGCCTGGGCAAGATGCGCGCGCCGTACTACCGGATCGTCGTCGCCGACGCCCGCACCAAGCGGGACGGCCGCTCGATCGAGACGATCGGCAAGTACCACCCGAAGGAGGACCCGTCCTTCATCGAGGTCGACTCCGAGCGCGCCCAGTACTGGCTGGGTGTCGGCGCGCAGCCGACCGAGGCCGTCGCCGCCATCTTCCGGGTGACCGGTGACTGGCAGAAGTTCAAGGGCGAGCCGGCCCCGCCGCCCATGAAGGTCGCCGCCCCGAAGCCGGACAAGAAGGCCCTCTACGAGGAGGCCGTCCGCAACGCCGGCGCCGAGGAGCCGGCCGCCGGTGCGACCACCCCCAAGAAGAAGGCCGCTCCCCAGGCCGACGACGCGGCTGCCGCCGCCGAGACGCCCGCCGAGTAAGACGTGCTCGAAGAGGCGCTCGAGCACCTGGTCAAGGGCATCGTCGACCACCCCGAGGACGTCACGGTCGACCTGCTCAGCAACCGGCGCGGCAAGACCCTGGAGGTGCGGGTGCACCCCGACGACCTCGGCAAGGTCATCGGCCGCGGCGGTCGCACCGCCAAGGCGCTGCGCACCGTGATGACCGGCGTCGGCGGCCGGGGCCTGCGGGTCGACGTCGTCGACACCGACGGGCGCTGAGCCCTCCCTCGGAGGGCTCGCTCTTCGATGGACCCAGCCGCCAACGACCCCACCGACACCGTGGTGGTCGGCCGCATCGGCCGGCCCCACGGTGTCCGTGGTGAGGTGACCGTCGAGGTCCGCACCGACGACCCCGACCTCCGGTTCGCCGACGGCGCCGTCCTGCTCACCGAGCCCGCCGCGCGCGGGCCGCTCACCGTCGCCGGCCGCCGCTGGCACCGCGACGTCCTCCTGCTGCTCCTCGAGGGCCCCGACGGCCGGGTCGTCGACAGCCGCGAGGCGGCCGAGGAGCTGCGCAACACCGAGCTGCACGTCCCGGTCGCCGACCTGCCGCAGCTCGAGGACCCCGACGCCTACTACGACCACCAACTGGTCGGACTCACCGCCCGACTGACCGACGAGACCGTCCTCGGCGAGGTGAGCGCCGTGCGGCACGAGGGCGCCGACCTGCTCGTCGTCCGCCGGGACGAGGGCGGGGAGCTGCTGGTCCCGTTCGTGGCGGCGATCGTGCCCACCGTGGACCTGGCCGGCGGGTTCGTCGTGGTCGACCCGCCCGAGGGCCTGCTGGAGCTGTAGACCCATGCGGATCGACGTCATCACGATCTTCCCCGAGTACCTGGCGCCGCTGCGCCAGTCGCTGCTGGGCAAGGCCGCCGAGCGGGGGCTGGTCAGCATCGGCGTGCACGACCTGCGGCAGTGGACCGACGACGTCCACCGCACCGTCGACGACGCGCCCTACGGCGGCGGACCCGGCATGGTCATGCGCCCCGAGCCGTGGGGCCGCGCCCTGGACGCCGTCCGGCCACCGGGCACTCGGCTGGTCGTGCCCACGCCCGCCGGGCGCCCGTTCACGCAGGCGCTGGCGGCGCAGTGGGCCACCGAACCCGGCCTGGTCTTCGCCTGCGGCCGGTACGAGGGCATCGACCAGCGGGTCGCCGACTGGGCCGCCGACGCCGGGCCGGTGTCGGAGGTCTCCATCGGCGACTACGTGCTCGCCGGTGGGGAGTCCGCGGTGCTGGTCATGGTCGAGGCGGTGACCCGGCTCCTGCCCGGCGTCGTGGGCAACCGGGAGTCGGTCGAGTACGACTCGCACGCCGACGGCCTGCTGGAGGGGCCGTCCTACACGCGGCCGGCCTCCTGGCGGGGCCACGACGTCCCCCCGGTGCTGCTCTCCGGCGACCACGCCGCCATCGCCCGGTGGCGGCGCGCGGAGTCGCTGCGGCGCACCGCGACCCGTCGTCCGGACCTGCTGGCCGCCCTGCCCGAGGACGCGCTGACCCCCGGCGAGCGCGCCGTCCTCGACGGTGGCTGAGCGTCCCTGGGTGCGCCCGACGGCCCGGGTGGTCGTGCTGGACCCCGGGGGGCGGGTGCTGTTGCTCGGTGCCCGGCTGACCGACCCCGCGGTGCCGCCGGGTGAGGTGTTGTTCTGGTACACGCCGGGTGGCGGAGTCGAGCCGGGGGAGAGCGTCCGGGACGCCGCCGTCCGGGAGCTGGCCGAGGAGATCGGGCTGCACGTGGATCCCGCCGCGCTCGAGGGACCGGTGTGGTTCCGGCGACACGTGGGCCCCTTCGCCGGGGTCCAGATCGACTCCCGCGAGACCTTCTTCGTGCTGCGCGACGTCGTCCACGAGGTGGACCCCCGGGGGCGTACGGAGCTGGAGCTCCTCGGCGAGGAGCCGCACCGCTGGTGGAGCGCCGCGGAGGTCGCCGGGGAGGCCGTGGCGTTCGCGCCGCGGGAGCTGGCCACCCTCCTGCCGGAGCTGCTGGCCGGGCCGTGGTCGGGGCCGCCGCGCTTCGTCGGCTGAAGATGTGGCACCATAGAGTGCTGCTGCGGACCGTCGGTCCCTCGACGGGAGCTCCTCCCGGAGTGCAGCTCCCCGGATCGGACAGCCGGGGCCGCTCGCTGTCCGCACCGTGAACGACGTAACCGCTAGGACAGGACTGCCGCGATGAACACCCTGGACGTACTCGACGCCGACTCGCTGCGCGACGACATCCCCGAGTTCCGCCCGGGCGACACCGTCAAGGTGCACGTGCGCGTCATCGAGGGCAACCGCTCGCGCATCCAGGTCTTCCAGGGTGTGGTCATCCGCCGCCAGGGCGGGGGCATCCGCGAGACCTTCACCGTCCGCAAGGTCAGCTTCGGCGTCGGCGTGGAGCGCACCTTCCCGGTGCACACCCCGGTCGTGGAGAAGATCGAGGTCGTGACCCGCGGTGACGTGCGTCGCGCCAAGCTGTACTACCTGCGCGAGCTCCGCGGCAAGGCCGCCAAGATCAAGGAGAAGCGCGAGACCGTCTCTCGCTGACACGCTCCCTCGGCCGGGTGACCGGCCTGACCGCGGCGGGTCTCCCGCGGCCGTACGCTGGCTCCGATGAGCAGTGACCGGCCCGGGAGGCCCGCCGACGTCGTTCCGGAGGGCGAGGAGCCCTCCCCGGCCACCTCCGCCGGTGACATCGCGCCCGACGAGCCGGCGCCGGCCTCCCGCCGCTGGCGCCGCCGCGAGCGGCCGCAGGACCAGAAGAAGGGCTCGCTGCTGCGCGAGCTCCCCGTGCTCCTCGTCGTCGCCTTCGTGCTCGCGCTGCTCGTGAAGACCTTCCTCGTGCAGGCGTTCTTCATCCCCTCCGGATCGATGGAGCAGACGCTGCACGGCTGCCCCGGGTGCACCGGTGACCGGGTCGTGGTGAACAAGGTGCCCTACTGGTTCGGTGAACCCGAACCCGGCGACATCGTCGTCTTCCAGGGGCCGGAGACGTGGTCTCCGGAGGTCGACGTCGCCGAGCCCACCAACTGGTTCACCGGCGCCCTGCTGTGGCTCGGCCGCGCGGTCGGCGTGGCCCCACCCAGCGAGGACGACTTCGTCAAGCGGGTGATCGCCACCGAGGGCCAGACCGTGGCCTGCTGTGACGCCGAGGGTCGGGTCACGGTGGACGGCGAGCCGCTCGACGAGCCCTACATCTTCGAGAACACCCCGATCGAGACGCGGGCGTTCGACCCGGTCACCGTCCCCGAGGGCCGTCTCTGGGTCATGGGCGACCACCGGTCGGCCTCGGCGGACTCCCGCTCGCACGTGGGCGACGAGAACTCGGGGACGATCGCGGTCAGCGACGTCATCGGGAAGGCCGCGCTGATTGTCTGGCCGCTGGACCGTTTCGGCCTGCTGGGCTCGCCCGACATCCAGGGCGTGGAGGCGGCCGGGGAGCCGGCGTCGGGTGCTGCGGCCGTGGCCGCCCCCTACGCGCTGGGCCTGGTGGGTGCGGTGCCGCTCACCGCTTGGCGACGACGGCGGAGGCGCTCCGTGCGCCGCCGGACCTGACCGCCCGGCCCACCTGCCGAGACCCGCACACGCCCACCGCGTGTGCGGGTCTCGTCGTTTTCGCGCGCCGTCGTGGAAATGACATCGCCATGTCGACACGGAAAGTCGGGTCGCCATTCCGGTGTTGTCCGTGTGACTGGGCAATGGTTCGGAGGCTTCGTCGGAATTCTTCTCAGGATTTCTCGGAAAACGTTCAAGCAACGGTCTCACCCGTCCGATGGAGATGGTGTAAGCCACCGATTGCGTGAAACGGAGTCAGCTGTGTCCGCACCCCTGGCGAGCGCCGCCCGCGGCGTCACCCGCGTGCTCATCCTCGCCGATGCCCTCGTCCTCCGGCGGGGTCTGGTGAGCATGATCAACGAGACCGCCGGCATGCAGTCGGTCGGGACCCCGGGCGAGCTGCGCCGGGCGCTGACCCTGGTCGAGACCGCCCGCCCGGACGCCGTCGTGGTGGAGTTGGGCACCGGTCGCGCCGCCACGCTGAACGCCTGCCGGGACCTGCGCCGCCGGTACCCCCGGGTGACGATCGTGGCCCTGGGCACCTCCGAGGACCCGGCCGTGGTGAACGAGGCGCTGGCCGCCGGTGTCCGCGGCTACCTCATGATCAACACCTCGCCGACCCTCCTCGGGTGGGCGATCCTCGCCGCCCGTGCCGGCCGCACCGTGGTCGACCCGCAGATCCGCCGCGTCGAGCCCTCGGCCACCCCGGCGCCGAAGCCGTTCGCCCCGGAGGTGCCGCTCACCCGGCGCGAGTCCGACGTGCTCGACGAGCTGATCCAGGGCCAGTCCAACCGGCAGATCGGCCGGAACCTGTTCATCAGCGAGGACACCGTCAAGTCCCACGTGAAGGCCATCCTGCGCAAGCTGGGCGCCCGCGACCGGGCGCACGCGGTCTCCCTGGTGCTCTCCTCGCGCAACGGTGGGTGCACCTGCGGCACCCACAGCCTCGCTCCCGCCGAGGCCTGACCCTCCGAACTCCGGTCCCGGTGCCGGCGGTCCCGCCGTTGGCACCGCGTACCGGGGGCGCCCGTCCGGACCGTCCGCCTCCTCGGCGGTCCACCCGAGCGCCCGACCGGGCCGCTGGTCGGTCCACGACCGGGCCGCCGCCGGCCCGGGTCCGGACCGCTCGCCGGTCCACCGAACGGGCCGCCGCCGGCCCGCCGGTCCACGGGCCGGTCCCCTCTGACCCCGGGGACCGGCCCCTGGCGTCTCCGGAACAGGGGTGCTGCCCGGTGCAGGGGCCACCGGACCGGAGTGCGCGATCCGGTCATCGTCGCGTCGTACTGTCGGAGCGCGATGGCTCTCCGTACCACCCCCGTCCCCGTCGAGCCGGACGTCCGTGTCCGGCGGGTACGGGCCGCCGAGGACCGCCCCGACGCCCTGTGGGAGATGGAGCGCTCCCTGCGCCGCCGCGGCTTCGACTCGATCGCCGGTGCCGACGAGGCCGGCCGCGGGGCCTGCGCCGGGCCCCTCGTCGCTGCCGCGTGCGTGCTGCCTGCCGGCCGCCGGGGCCGGGTCCCCGAGCTGGCGGACTCCAAGCTGCTCACCGCGGCGGCACGGGACCGGGTCTACGCGGAGATCCTCGACCGCGCGGTCGCCTGGTCGGTGGTCGTCATGCCGGTGTCCGACCTGGACGCACGCGGTATGCACGTGACCAACATCGAGGCCCTGCGCCGGGCGGTGTGGACCCTCGACCCGCAGCCGGACTACGTCCTCACCGACGGGTTCCCGGTGTCCGGCCTCGCCCGCCCCACGCTGGCGGTCTGGAAGGGCGACCGGGTGGCGGCCTGCGTCGCGGCGGCCTCCGTGCTGGCCAAGGTGACCCGCGACCGGATCATGCTCGACCTGCACGAGCAGTGGCCGGAGTACGACTTCGCCGTCCACAAGGGCTACATCACCGACGCGCACAGCGCCGCGCTGGACCGTCACGGTCCCTGCCCCGAGCACCGGATGCGTTTCGTCAACGTCGCCCGCGCCCGCGATGCACACGCCGAGCGGGTACTCCACCTGACCGGCTCCGCTGCCATGGTCGATGATGGGTCCATGCGCCCTGTGTCCGGAGAGTCGCGATGAGCACCGAGGACCTGGAGAAGTACGAGACCGAGATGGAGCTGCAGCTCTATCGCGAGTACCGGGACATCGTCCGGCAGTTCACGTACGTGGTGGAGACCGAGCGGCGCTTCTACCTCGCCAACGCCGTCGACCTGCAGGTCCGCGAGGCCGGGGGCGAGGTCTACTTCGAGCTCAAGCTCTCCGACGCCTGGGTGTGGGACATGTACCGGCCGGCGCGCTTCGTGCGCAACGTGCGCGTCCTGACCTTCAAGGACGTCAACGTCGAGGAGCTCGACAAGCCCGACCTCGAGCTGCCCGACGGCCCCCGGCTGACCTGACTCCCGCCTCACGCCGCCCAGACTGCCCGGCGCGCCCGTCGCGGGCCGCCCGCCCGTCCACAGGCCGGCCGTCCGTCCACAGGAGCCCCGCTGGCCTGGTGCCGGATCGCCCGGTGGGGCGACGGTCGCCGGGTGCGAACGAGATCGGACCTCGGCCTGCAGGGCGAGCGCATAGCCGCCGCCTACCTCACCGACCGGGGCCTGCGTGTCCTCGACCGGAACTGGCGCTGCCGCGACGGTGAACTCGACATCGTCGCCCGGGAGGGCGACGCGCTGGTCTTCTGCGAGGTCAAGACCCGCCGCGCGGTCGGCTTCGGCCACCCCGTGGAGGCTGTCGGCCCGCTCAAGCAGCGCCGGCTGCGCACGCTGGCACAGCGGTGGCTGGCCGCTCACGACGAGCACGCGCCCGAACTGCGCTTCGACGTCGTCGGGGTCCTGGTGCGGCCCGCGCAGCCGGCGCTGGTCACCCACCTGAGGGCGGCCTTCTCGTGACGCTCGCGCGCACGTGGTCGGTCGGTCTCGCCGGGGTGCACGGCGCCATGGTCGACGTCGAGGTCGACATGTCCTCCGGTGTCCCGCAGGTGGTCCTGGTCGGACTGCCCGACGCCGTCGTCCGGCAGTCCGTGGACCGTGTGCGGGCGGCAGTGGTCAACGCCGGCGGCAAGTGGCCGCTGCGGCGGATCACGATCGGCCTGTCCCCGGCGTCGATGCCGAAGCAGGGGAGCGGCTTCGACCTGGCCCTGGCCGCCGCGGTCCTCGCCGCCGACGGCGCCGTCCCGGCGGAGTCGGTGGGGCGGCTGGTGCTGATCGGTGAGCTGGCCCTGGACGGCACCGTCCGCGCCGTCCGCGGGGTGCTGCCCGCGGTGCTCGCCGCCGCCCGGGCGGGACACGGCACGGTCGTGGTCCCCACCGGGAACGCGGGGGAGGCCGCCCTGGTGGAGGGCGTCGAGGTGCGCGCCGCCGGCACACTCGCCGAGCTCGTCGCCCACCTGCGGGGCCGGACGGCGTTGCCGCGCCACACCCGCGGCCCGCTGGCGCCACCGCCCCCCGGCCCGGACCTTGGGGACGTCGTCGGCCAGCCCATCGGCCGCCGTGCGGTCGAGGTGGCCGCCGCCGGTGGTCACCACCTGTTCCTCACCGGGCCGCCAGGTGCCGGCAAGACGATGCTCGCCGAGCGCCTGCCGGGGCTGCTGCCGCCGCTGGACGAGCAGGCGGCCCTCGAGGTGACCGCGATCCACTCGGTCGCCGGCACCCTGCCGCCCGGCGCGCCCCTGGTCACGCGTCCGACGTTCGAGGCGCCGCACCACTCCGCGACGATGGCCGCGCTGGTGGGGGGCGGCTCCGGGCAGATCCGCCCCGGAGCGCTCTGCCGGGCCCACCGCGGCGTGCTCTTCCTCGACGAGGCTCCCGAGTTCCCCCGGGCGGTGCTCGACACGCTGCGCCAGCCGCTCGAACGAGGGCAGGTGACGATCTCGCGGGCCAGTGGTGCGGCGACCTTCCCGTGCCGGGCGCAGCTGGTGCTCGCCGCCAACCCCTGTCCCTGCGCCAGTGCCGCGGGGGAGGCTGCCTGCACCTGCAGCGCGCTGGAGCGGCGGCGCTACCAGTCGCGGCTGTCCGGGCCGCTGCTCGACCGCATCGACCTGCGCGTCGACCTGCCCGCCGTCACCCGGGCGGCCTGGCTGGAGGCCGGCACCACGCCGGAGTCGACCCCGGTCGTGGCCGCGCGGGTGCTCGCGGCGCGCGCCGCCGCCACCGAGCGGCTCTCCGGCACGGGACTGGCCCTCAACAGCCAGGTGCCCGGCCGGCTGCTGCGGGAGCGGTGGGCGCCACCTCGGGCGGCGCTGCGGCTCGTCGAGCGCGCGCTGGAACGCGGAGCGCTCTCCGTGCGGGGCTACGACCGTGTGCTCCGGGTGGCCTGGACCCTCGCCGACCTCGCCGGCCGCACGGTCCCCGTGGCCGACGACCTCGCCGAGGCACTCGGCCTGCGGCTGCAGCGGGTGGCGGCATGACCGCCGTGCCGAGCCTCGACGAGGACATGGACGCGGCGGTCGGGAGCGTCGACGGGCGGCCCACGCCGGCGGTGCGGCGGGCCCGCGCGTGGCTGAGCCGGGCGGCCGAGCCGGGGAGCATCGCGTTCTGGCGTTTCGTCGACGAGGTCGGCCCGGTGGAGGCGGTGCGGCGGCTGCGGGGCGGTCGCGCTCCCGACGCCGTCCGAGCCCTCGTCGGCGCACGCGCTGACCAGGACGCCTCCCTGGCCGACTTGGCGCGCGCCGAGCGCTGCGGCGCCCGTCTCCTGGTCCCCGAGGACGACGAGTGGCCCGGTCTGCTGCTGCACTCGCTGACCCTCGCGACGGCCGAGGAGCCGGAGGCGCCCCGGGACCAGTCGCCCCGGACGACCGCCCCCGTCCCCCCGCTCGCGTTGTGGGTGCGGGGGTCGGCGCGGCTCGACGAGCTGGCCGACCGCTCGGTCGCGATCGTCGGTGCCCGGGCCTCGACCGCGTACGGCGAGCACGTGGCGGGGGAGCTCGGCCACCAGCTGGGGGAGCGAGGCTGGACGGTGGTGTCCGGCGGGGCCTTCGGCATCGACGCCGCCGCGCACCGGGGCGCCCTCGCCGCGGATGCGCCGACCGTCGCCGTCCTGGCCTGCGGGGTCGACCGGCCCTATCCCGCCGCCCACGGGGCGCTGTTCCACCGGATCGTCGAGCAGGGCCTGCTCGTCAGCGAGTGGCCGCCGGGAGCCGCACCGCACCGGCACCGCTTCCTGGTGCGCAACCGGCTCATCGCCGCGCTGACCCGCGGCACCGTCGTCGTGGAGGCCGCCGCCCGGTCCGGGGCGCTGGCGACGGCGCGCCGGGCCCGACGGCTGGGCCGGCGCGTCCTCGTGGTGCCCGGACCGGTCACCTCGGCCATGTCGGTGGGCTGCCACGAGCTGCTCAGGGAGGAGGAGCTGCAGGCGGCGCTCGTGGCCAACGCCGCGCACGTGCTGGAGGAGGTCGGCCGCCTGGGGGAGGACCTCGCCGACCCGCCCGAACGGCCCACCGATGCGCGGGACGGGCTCTCCGACGTCGCCGTGCGCGTCCTGGACGCCTGCCCGGTCCGGGTCGGGGTCAGCCCGGAACGGCTGTCCGCGATCGCCGGCTGCGACGTGCTCGACGTGCTGCGCGTGCTCCCCGCGCTGGAGCTCGCGGACCTGGTGGAGTGGACGGGCACCGGCTGGCGGCTGGGGCGCCCCGACCGGTCCGACCGGGGACCATGGTGAGGGGCGGACGGGGTCACCGGTCCCAGAGGGGAGCAACGGGACGGGCGGGTCCCGGAGTCGGCGCGGCTCCTTGACCGGCGGCGGACGCCGTCGGACGGTTCCCCGGTGACCGCCCGGACCGCCGACGCGCGTGCTGCCCTCCCGCCGCAGCTCGCCGAGGCGCTGGCCGGGTACGAGGACCACCTGCGCAGCCAGCGGGACCTGTCCGAGCACACCGTCCGTGCCTACGTCGGCGACGCCGTCTGGCTGCTCGACCACCTGGCCCGGCGTGGCGGTACCCGGGTCGACGACCTCGACCTGGCCACGCTCCGCAGCTGGCTGGCCCAGGGGCGCACCCGCGGCGCGGGGCGGGCCACCACCGCGCGGCGGGCCGCCGCGGCGCGGTCGTTCACCGGCTGGTCGCGGCGGGCCGGGCTCACCTCCGAGGACGTCGGCCAGCGGCTGGTGAGCCCCAAGGCGCACCGCGTCCTGCCCGGCGTGCTGGCCCCGGACCAGGCGCGGGCCGTGGTCGAGTCGGCCGCCGGCGCCGAGGAGCCGGTCGGGCTGCGTGACGCCGTCGTCCTCGAGCTGCTCTACGCCAGCGGCATCCGGGTCAGCGAGCTGGTCGGGCTCGACGTGGACGACGTCGACCGTGGCCGCCGTCTCCTGCGGGTGCTCGGCAAGGGACGCAAGGAGCGCAGCGTGCCCTACGGCGTTCCCGCGGAACGGGCACTGGACGCCTGGCTGACCCGTGGCCGGCCCGCACTCGCGACGGCGGAGTCCGGCCCGGCGCTGCTCCTCGGCCTGCGCGGACGGCGGCTGGACCCCCGCGAGGTGCGCCGCACGGTGCACGCGGCGGTCGCCGCCGCTCCCGGAGCCCCCGACATGGGCCCCCACGGCCTGCGGCACTCGGCCGCCACCCACGTCCTGGAGGGCGGGGCGGACCTGCGCTCGGTCCAGGAGCTGCTCGGCCACGCCAGCCTCGCGACCACCCAGATCTACACCCACGTGACCGTCGAACGGCTCCGGGCGGTCCACGCCCAGGCCCACCCGCGCGCCTGACAGGAGTCCTGAACGTGTCTGACACAGTTGTCGTGCGCGCGACCGAATCGCCCGCCGTGCCCACCCCGAGGCGGCCCCGGCCGGCCTCCGAACGACCGGGAGCGCAGACCGTGCCCGAGGCCACCATCAACCGGCTCGACGGGGCCCACGACGATGCCGACGCGGCGCTGGCCGAGCTGTGGGCCGCCTACGTCACTGACCGCGACCCCGCGCTGCGGGACCGGCTGATCCTCCACTACGCGCCACTGGTGAAGTACGTCGCGGGCCGGGTCGGCAGCGGCCTGCCGGCGCACGTGGAGCAGGCCGACCTAGTCTCCTACGGCACCTTCGGTCTGATCGACGCGATCACCCGCTACCAGCCCTCGCGCGAGGTGAAGTTCGAGAGCTACGCGATGGCGCGCATCCGCGGCGCGATCATCGACGAGCTGCGCAGCACCGACTGGATCCCGCGGTCGGTGCGGATGAAGGCCCGCCAGTTCGAGCGGACCGTCGCGGCGCTGGAGAGCCGCCTGCGGCGCAGCCCCACCGACGAGGAGGTGGCCGCCGAGATGGACATGGACGTCGAGGAGGTGCGCAAGTTCCTCGGCCAGCTGTCCCTGGTCAACGTCGTGGCCCTCGACGAGCTGCTCTCCGACGACGAGGGCGGCGCGCCCCGCCTGGTCGACACCCTGCAGGACCCCAGCGCCCTGGACCCGCAGGCCATGGCCGAGCACGGCGAGGCCCGCCAGCTCCTCGCGCGGGCGGTGGAGCAGCTGCCGGAGCGGGAGAAGGTCGTGGTCAGCCTCTACTACTTCGAGGGGCTGACCCTGGCCGACATCGGCCGTGTCCTCGGCGTCACCGAGAGCCGCATCTGCCAGCTGCACACCAAGGCCGTCCTGCACCTGCGGACCAAGCTCGCCGACATCGCGTGACGACAGCCCGGGGAGCATCGCAGCGAGGGACGAGCGAGGAGCGGACCCGGGCGCGCAGTCGCGCCATGGTGGTCGCGTGACGACAGCCCGGGGAGCATCGCAGCGAGGGACGAGCGAGGAGCGGACCCGGGCGCGCAGTCGCGCCATGGTGGTCGCGTGACCGCGCCCCGGAGCGTCCCCGGCGGGCCCGCTCTCGTCTACGACGGCGACTGCGGGTTCTGCACCCGTGCCGCGCAGGTCGCCCGGCGGATCCTGCCCCGGGACTGCGCGGTGACCCCGTGGCAGCTCACCGACCTCGCGTCGATCGGCGTGACGTCGGAACGGGCGCAGCGCGAGGTGCTGTGGGTGTCCCGATCCGGCCGGGTGAGCGGGGGCGCCCGTGCCGTGGCCGACGCGCTCCGGGCGGCGGGAGGCCCCTGGACCCTCCTGGGGGTCGCGCTGCGCGTGCCCCCGCTCTCGTGGGTCGCCGACGGCGTCTACCGGCTGGTCGCGGCCAACCGCATGCGCCTGCCGGGCGGTACCGCGGCCTGCGCCGTCCCCCCGCCCGACCAGCAGCGCCGCGGCGGGTCCGGCACGGCGGCGTGAGCCCAGCCGCTCAGCCGAGCGGCAGCAGTCGCACCTCCGGCGGGCGCAGGAGGGCCAGGGGGTCCAGGTAGGTGTCCCCGCGGCGCAGCCCCCAGTGGAGGCAGGCCGCAGCCGGGCAGCCGTCGTGCCCGGTGGCGAGCGTGCCCAGCGGGGAGCCCCGCGCCACCGCCTGACCCGCGCCGACCGTCGGCTCGACCGGCTCGTACGTGGTCCGCAGCCCCCCGGGGTGGTCGACGCTGACCACGGGCCGGCCGGCGACCATCCCGGCGAACGCCACGACGCCGTCCCCGGCGGCCAGCACGGCCGCGCCGGGTGCTCCTGCGAGGTCCACGCCCCGGTGACCGGCGGCGTACCGGTCGGCCGGCGGGTCGAACGGCCGGGTCACCGCGCCGTCGACGGGCGGCACCCACAGTGCGGGGGACGACGGGGGCGCGGGCTCGGCGACGGCGGGAGCGGGGCCGAGGACCAGCGCCGTGGCGAGGAGCAGGGGGACGAGGAGGCGCACGGCGGCAGCCTCCACCCGGCACCGGCGGCCGGTGCCGGGGGAGCGGGGTCTGTGGACGCCCCCGGCCTCTGGGGAGGCCCTCGCCGAGCGGGGGCGTATGCTCGTCGGCGCGACCCGTCTCGACCGGGTCGACTTCGCGCGTCCTCGTGCCCGCTGGAGCCAGCGGGCCGGTCGCCACCTCGGTCCCCGTGGGTACGCCCCGCGGGGTGGTGTGGCACCGCGGACGCCAGGGCGGTGCACCACCCGGTGCCCGCGACAACCGAGGAGCGCGGCCGCCGGGCGGCCGCGCGCGAGAGAAGGGCTGCGGCCATGGCAGTCGTCAGCATGAAGCAGCTGCTCGACAGCGGCGTCCACTTCGGGCACCAGACCCGTCGCTGGAACCCGAAGATGAAGCGCTTCATCTTCACCGAGCGCAACGGCATCTACATCATCGACCTGCAGCAGACGCTCGGGTACATCGACAACGCCTACGAGTTCGTCAAGCAGACCGTGGCGCACGGTGGCTCGATCCTGTTCATCGGCACCAAGCGGCAGGCTCAGGAGGTCATCGCCGAGCAGGCGCAGCGGGTCGGCATGCCCTACGTCAACCAGCGCTGGCTGGGCGGCATGCTCACCAACTTCTCGACGGTCCACAAGCGGCTGCAGCGGCTCAAGGAGCTCGAGGACATGGAGCAGACCGGCGTCATGGCCGGCCTGTCCAAGAAGGAGCAGCTGGGCCTGACCCGCGAGAAGGCGAAGCTGGAGCGCAGCCTCGGCGGTATCCGCGACATGCAGAAGGTGCCCAGCGCCGTCTGGATCGTGGACACCAAGAAGGAGCACATCGCCGTCGGCGAGGCCCGCAAGCTGGGCATCCCGGTCGTCGCGATCCTCGACACCAACTGCGACCCCGACGAGGTCGACTACAAGATCCCGGGCAACGACGACGCCATCCGCAGCGCCGCCCTCCTGACCCGAGTCATCGCCGACGCCGTCGCCGAGGGCCTCATGGCCCGCTCGGCCGCGCAGGCCAACGCCGGTCGTGAGGACGGCGGCGAGCAGCCGATCGGTGGCGACGAGCCGCTGGCCGACTGGGAGCGCGAGCTGCTCACCGGTCAGCAGGGTGACGCTGCCGGCGCTGCCGAGCTGCTCACCGGTCAGCAGGGTGACGCTGCCGGCGCCACCGAGCTGCCCGAGACCCCGGCCGCCCCGCCCGTGGTCACCGCGGACGAGGTCGCCCCGGTCGAGGGCGTCCCCGCCACCGGCGACACGGCCACCGGCACGCAGGGCGCCCAGAACGGCTGAACCGCGCCGGCGCCGTCCCCGCCCGCCGCGGGGACGGCGCCCCGGCACGTCCGGGCGGCCCCGTCCGGGACTCTCGACTCAGCACCACACCCACCCCAGACACAGAGGGAAGTGACATGGCTGGCTTCACCGCTGCCGACGTCAAGCGGCTCCGCGACGCGACCGGCGCCGGGATGATGGACTGCAAGAAGGCCCTGACCGAGGCCGAGGGCGACTACGACAAGGCCGTCGAGCTGCTGCGCATCAAGGGCGCCAAGGACGTCGGCAAGCGCCTCGAGCGCTCCACGACCAACGGCGTCGTCGTCAGCAAGGACGGCGCGCTGCTCGAGCTCGACTGCGAGACCGACTTCGTCGCCAAGAACGCCGACTTCGTCAAGCTCGCCGAGCGGCTGCTGGACATCGTCCTGGAGCGCAAGCCCGCCGACGTCGAGGCGCTGCTGGCCACCGAGGTCGACGGCCAGACCGTCGCCGCGCTGGTCGAGGGCGAGTCCGCCCGCATCGGCGAGAAGCTCGTCCTGAGCCGCTTCGCCGTCTTCGAGGGCACCACCGCCACCTACCTGCACAAGCGGGCCACCGACCTGCCGCCGGCCATCGGCGTCGCCGTGCAGTACACCGGTGGCAGCGAGGACGCCGCCCGCAGCCTGGCGATGCACATCGCCGCCGCGCGCCCGCGGTACCTCACCCGCGACGAGGTCCCGGCCGAGACGGTCGAGACCGAGCGCCGCGTCGCCGAGCAGACGGCCAAGGAGGAGGGCAAGCCCGAGCAGGCGATCGTGAAGATCGTCGAGGGCCGGGTCAACGCCTACTACAAGGACTTCGTCCTGCTCGAGCAGCCGTCGATCACCGAGCCCAAGCGCACGGTCAAGCAGATCGTCGACGAGGCGGGCCTGACCGTGGAGCGGTTCGCCCGCTTCGAGGTCGGCCAGGCCTGAGCGACACTCGGTACGCCGCCACCGGCCCCGTCCCACCTGGGACGGGGCCGGTGGCGTGTCCGGGGGAGGACGGCGGGGACCCTGCCCGCGCGAACGCGCCGGGCCCATGCGGCAGGATCAGGGGAACGCCGCCGAGCGAGGGATGAACTGTTGACCGACACCGCCGCGCCGAGCGCCACCACGCCCCTGTCCGCGCCGACCGCCTTCCAGCCCGCTGACGACGGGGGCTACAAGCGCGTCCTGCTCAAGCTGTCCGGCGAGGCGTTCGGCGGCGGCAAGGTCGGGGTGGACTCCGGCATCGTCCAGAACATCGCCGAACAGCTGGCCGAGGTCGTCCACGGCGGCACCCAGGTGGCCGTCGTCGTCGGGGGCGGCAACTTCTTCCGCGGCGCCGAGCTCTCGCAGGCCGGCATGGACCGCCGGCACGCCGACTACATGGGCATGCTCGGCACCGTCATGAACTGCCTGGCGCTGCAGGCCTTCTGTGAGCAGGTCGGCCTGGAGACGCGCGTGCAGACCGCGATCACCATGGGCCAGGTGGCCGAGCCCTACATCCCGCGCAAGGCGGTGCGGCACCTGGAGAAGGGCCGGCTGGTCATCTTCGGCGCCGGCGCCGGCATGCCCTACTTCTCGACCGACACGGTGGCCGCGCAGCGGGCGCTGGAGATCGGCTGCCAGGTCCTGCTCATGGCGAAGAACGGGGTGGACGGCGTCTACGACGACGACCCCCGGACCAACCCCGACGCGGTCATGTACCACCACCTCGACTACGCCACCGTGCTGGCCAAGCAGCTGAAGGTGGCCGACGCGACGGCGATCAGCCTGTGCATGGACAACCGCATGCCGATCGTCGTCTTCAACCTGCTGCGCGACGGCAACATCGCCCATGCCGTCGCAGGTGAGAAGATCGGGACGCTGATCAGCGACCCGGCCTGACCGGCGCCGTCCCAGCACGCAGATCCGCGACGCCGGCGGTGGAGCACCCGCCGCCTCAGGAGGAGAGACCCGTGATCGACGACACCCTGCTCGACGCCGAGGAGCGGATGGACAAGGCCCTGTCGGTCGCGCGGGAGGACCTCGGCTCGGTGCGCACCGGGCGGGCCGCGCCCTCGATGTTCAACAAGGTCCTGGTCGACTACTACGGCGCGCCCACGCCGGTGCCGCAGATGTCGTCGATCACCGTGCCCGAGGCGCGCATGGCGGTCATCAAGCCCTACGACAACGGGCAGCTCTCGGCCATCGAGAAGGCCATCCGCGACAGCGACCTGGGCGTCAACCCGACCAACGACGGCCAGATCATCCGCGTGGTCTTCCCGCAGCTGACCGAGGAGCGCCGCCGCGACCTGGTCAAGCAGGCGCGGTCCAAGGGTGAGGACGCGAAGGTCGCCATCCGGAACATCCGGCGCCGCAGCAAGGAGGAGCTCGACCGCATCGCCAAGGACGGCGAGGCGGGCGAGGACGAGGTGCGCCGGGCGGAGAAGGAGCTCGACGACCTCACCGCCAAGCACGTGCACTCGGTCGACGAGGCGGTCAAGAACAAGGAGGGCGAGCTGCTCGAGGTCTGAGCCGTTCGGTCCTCCTCCCATGACACCCGATCCCGACACCGGGCCGATCCCCGTCGTGGGCCGACGGCCCACACCGCGCCCGGCGCCCCGACCGCCCCGCGAGGCCCGGACGGCGCAGCTGCCGGTCGCCGAGCCGGCGACCGTCGAGGCCCCGGCGCCCGTCGGCGGCCCGGCGACGGACACCGCCCCGGCGACGGACACGGCCCCGGCGACGGACACGGCCCCGGCGACCGTCGAGGCCCCGGCGACGGGCGCCCCCGGCCCGGCTCCGGACCCCTCCTCCCCGGACGGCCCCGCGCGGAAGCAGGGCCGGGCGGGGCGGGACATGGTCGCCGCCATCGGCGTCGGCCTGGGCCTCGGCGCGGTCATCATCGCCTCGCTGCTCATCTACCGGCCGGCCTTCCTGCTGGTCCTCGTGGCGGCGATCCTGGTCGGGATCGTCGAGCTCACCCGCGCCGTCGAGGCCGGTGGGGCCCGGCCGCCGCTGGTCCCGGTGCTGGTCGGCGCTGTCGCGATGCTCGGCCTCGCGTGGACCCGCGGGGCCTCGGGCCTGGTCGTCGGCTTCCTGCTCACCGTCCTCGCGGTCCTGCTGTGGCGGCTCGGTGACGGCCCCGAGGACTACCTCCGCGACGCCTCCGCCGGCGTCCTGGTCGCCGCCTACGTGCCGCTGCTGGCCGGCTTCGCCGTCCTCCTGCTCGTACCCGACGACGGCGCGGCGCGGGTGCTGGCGTTCATCGCGACCGTCGTGGGCAACGACGTCGGCGGGTTCGCCGCGGGCGTGCTGGCCGGCCGGCACCCCATGGCCCCGTCGGTCAGCCCCAAGAAGTCCTGGGAGGGGATGGCCGGGTCGATCGTCGCGTGCGTGCTGGTCGCCACGCCGATCGTCACCCTGGCGCTGGACGGACCGTGGTGGGGTGGTGTGCTCTTCGGCGCCGCCCTGGCGGTGAGCGCGACGGCCGGTGACCTGGGCGAGTCCCTGATCAAGCGGGACCTCGGCATCAAGGACATGGGCACGCTGCTGCCCGGCCACGGCGGCATCATGGACCGGCTGGACTCCCTGCTGCCGTCGGCCGCGGTCGCCTACCTGCTGCTGTCCTGGGTCGCTCCGGCCTGAGGCAGCGGTCAGCCGCGGCGGCCGACCTCCCACACCGAACCGACGACGGCGAACCCGCGGCGGGCGTACCAGTGCCGCGGCCAGTCCCCGGCGTGTGCCTCCAGGACGACGAGGTCGCAGCCGGCCTCGGCGGCGAGCGTGACCAGCCGGGCGAGGACCGCGTCGCCGTACCCGCGGCCGCGGACGTGCGGCTCGGTCATCACCGACTCGATCGCGGCCGTCCCGCCGTCGACCCGCACCTGACCGGCGGCCACCGGGCTGCCCTCCTCGCGGACCGCGACGTCGGTGACCGCCACCACCGCGTCGGTGCGGTGCTCGCGGCCGACGAGCTGGGCGACGACCTCGTCGAGCTCGGGCAGAGCGGGCAGGTCGCGTCGCCAGGAGCGGTCCCACAACCCGTGCAGCTCGCGCTGGTCCACCACCTCGGCACGAGCGCCGCCGTCCACCGGGGTGGCCGGACGAGCCATGACCAGCAGCTCCGAGACCTCCCAGCCTCGACCGGCCAGCTCGGCGGCGACCGTCCCCGCGCCGGGCCAGCGCAGCACGGCGGCGGGGGAGGGCAGCCCGGACCCGAGCGCCGTCCGCTCGACGGTCGCGGCGTCGACCGGGGCGGTCAGGAACACCGCGTTGTCGTCACGCGAGTGGGGGTAGCGCGGATCGGCCACCAGCACGCCGCCGGGGACGTCGCGCACCTCGGGTGCCCGCCGGACCGCCAGTGAGGTGTGCAGCGCCACGGCCCGGCCGAACGCGTCGTCCGGTGCCGGCAGCACCGGCTCGACCGGCGGCCGCCACGGGACGACCGCCACCACGGCCGACGTCGGCAGCGGTCCGTAGATGTGGGGGAAGCGGGTGCCGGGCGGGTCCTGCGGGTGCCCCGGTTCCCAGCGCAGGGGGGCGGTCAGGCGCGCGGCGTCGACGACGAGCAGCACCAGGTCGCGGCGGCCCGGGAACAGCCGCCCCGCGGGCAGGTGCACCTGCCCGGGCGTGGAGAGGTGGACGAAGCCGACGTCCGCCAGCGACGGCGGGCGCACGGCGCCGCTGTCCAGGGCGGCACGCCACGCCCACGCCTCCGTGAGGTGGACGAGGACGCTCGCGGTCATCCCGCCATCCTGCCGACGGGGGTGGGGGCCGGTCACCGTCGGGCGGCCTGCGCACGGCGACTCCGGGACCGACCCGGCCGGCTCCTGCTCAGGTGACCTGCGTCATGGCAGGTGTCCCGCAGGGGTCATTAGCGTGGCGCCCGGCCCTGAGAGGCCCGGGTCGTCCTACACACGGCCCTCCGCCGGTCGAGCAGCGTCGCCGCTGGCTGAATTCCCATGACCGCATGGGTGCCCCCTCGCCTGCTCCCTGGAGGACCTGCTCTGTGACTGCCGCTCGCGTCCTGACCTCGACCGGCTCCAGTCCGACGTCCCGCCCTGACCTCCCTGTGCCACGCCCGGAGGCGCAGGGGTCTGCCCCCGCCCATCGACGGGAGCTGTGGTTGACCGGGGCGTCGCTGGTCGTGACGTGCGCTGTGGCGGCCGTCGTCGGGGTGTTGCTGATCGTGCAGCTGACCCACGAGGTCTCCCAGGCGCATGTCCTGCGGGCAGTGCTCGGGGCTCTGGGCAGCCTGGCCATCGCCGTCCTCGTCTATGGGGGACTGGTCTACCAGCTGGCCCGGTGGGGCCACTTCCGGAGGCTGCTCTCCGCGGAGGTCGCGGATCCCGCGGATCAGGACGAGCTGTTCGAGCCCGACGCCGAACCGGGGAAGCTGACGGTCCTGATCCCCTCCTACCGCGAGGACGTGGCCGTGGTGCGCCAGACGGTGCTGTCGGCCGCGCTGCAGGACTACCCGGACCGACGGGTGGTGATCCTGGTGGACGACCCGCCGGCACCGGACGCCCCGGGGCACGTCGCGGCGCTGGACGCCGTTCGCGGGCTCCCCGCGCAGGTGTACGCCCTCGTGGCCGATCCGGCGCGCGAGCTCGCAGAGGAGGCACACGCCTTTGCCCGCCGCACCGGTCACTCCACCGACGTCCCCCGGGAGCTCCTGGTCGAGGAGGCCCGGTGGGTGGAGGACCTCTACGAACGCACTGCTCACTGGTTCGACCGGCAGTTCGCGGCCGAACACGCCGAAGACCACACCGCACGCCTGTTCAGCCGGCTGACCTTCGGTGCCCGTGCGATCGCCTGTCGCGAGCGGGCGGCCGAGGTCGCCGCGTCCCGGGCGGCCGGGACGCTGACCCTGGGCCGGCTGCGCCGTGACCACCAGCGCCTGGCCTGCCTGTTCGCCGTCGAGGTGACCGTCTTCGAGCGCAAGAGGTACGCCAACCTGTCCCATGAGGCGAACAAGGCGATGAACCTCAACTCCTACATCGGGCTGCTCGGCCGACGCTGGCAGGAGGTGCACCGTCCGGACGGGGTGCACCTCGAGCCCGTGCCCGCGCCGACGCGGTCGCCACGACCGGCCCACGCGGACCCGCAGACGGTGATCGAGGTCCCGGCCAGCCGCTGGCTGCTCACCTTGGACGCGGACAGCCTCCTCGCGCACGACTACTCGGCCCGGCTGGTGCAGGCCATGAGCCGGCCGGAGCAGGTCCGGACCGCGGTGATGCAGACGCCGTACTCGGCCGTTCCCGGCGCCCCGGGCCCGGTCGAGCGAACCGCGGGCGCCACCACGGACGTCATGCACGTCGTCCACCAGGGCACCACGCACTTCGACGCCACCTACTGGGTCGGCGCCAACGCACTGCTGCGGACGGACGCGCTCGCCGACATCGCCACCACCGAGCAGGAGGGGTCCAAGGAGGTGACGCGGTTCATCCAGGACCGCACGGTGATCGAGGACACGGAGTCGACCGTCGACCTGGTGGATGCCGGCTGGAGGCTGCACAACTACCCCGCGCGGCTGGCCTACAGCGCCACCCCCGCCGACTACGGGGCGTTGCTCATCCAGCGCCGACGGTGGGCCAACGGCGGCCTCATCATCCTGCCCAAACTGCTGCGGTCCTACCGACGTAGCGGGCTGCGCGGCAGGACCGCCGAGGCGGTCATGCGCGTGCACTACCTCATCAGCATCGCGACGGCGAACCTGGCGCTCCTGTTCCTGATGTTCGTCCCGCTCGAGTTGGACGTCCCCGTCGCCCTGCTGGTCGGGACGTCCGTCCCGTACTTCACCCTCTACGCACGCGACCTCCGCCTCATGGGCCGGCGGCGCCGCGAGCTGCTCGAGGTCTACGCGCTCAACCTGCTGATGCTCCCCGTCAACCTCGGTGGCGTCGTCATGTCAGTGCGTCAGGCGCTGACCGGTCGGCGGATCCCCTTCGGCCGGACGCCGAAGGTGAGCGATCGGACGGCCGCTCCGGCCCTCTACGTCGCCTCGACCCTCGTCCTGCTCGCGTTGTGGGCAGTCGGCGCGACGGTGGACGCGGTCGCCGGCCGGGACCTGCACGCAGTGTTGGGGGGAGCCAACGCCGTGTTCCTCGCCGTGGCGGTCACGCGGTACATCGGTTGGCGTCACGCACTGGACGACCTGACCGCACCGCTGAAGGGCCGGCTGCGACGGGGGCCCTCCATCCGGGACGACGGGGAGTGGCCCGGCGAGCTGGCTGCCGACCCTGGAGCGGGTCCCCAGGCCGTGGTGCCGATCCACGCCGTGCGGGACGCCGCCTGACAGAACTGTGTCGGCTCGGGCCCGCGACGGCTCGGACGCCTCACCAGCCGGGACCGTCGAGCGGCGCGTCGGGGTCGACGCCGTGCTCGGACAGCGCCGCCTCGACCGCGTCGCACACGGTGCGGACCACCGTGACGCGAGCGGAGCGCTTGTCGTCGGCGGCGACGACGTGCCACGGGCCCCGGGGGTGGTCGGTCCGCTCCAGCATCTCCTCGACGGCGGCCTCGTAGGCGGGTCGCTTCTCGCGGTTGCGCCAGTCCTCGTCGGTGAGCTTCCAGGCGCGGTAGGGGTCGTCCCGGCGGGACTCGAAGCGGCGCAGCTGCTCCTCGGGGGAGACGTGCAGCCAGAACTTGACCAGGACCATCCCCTCGGCGGCCAGCGTGGTCTCCAGGTCGACGATCTCGGCGTAGGCCCGGCGCCACTGGTCCTCGGTCGCGAACCCCTCCACCCGCTCGACCAGGACGCGCCCGTACCAGGTGCGGTCGAGGACGGCCATGCCGCCCCAGCCGGGCAGCACCGGCCAGAACCGCCACAGGAAGTGGTGCCGTTTCTCGTCGTGGGTCGGCGCGGCGAACTGCGCCACCCGCACGTGCCGAGGGTCGAGCTCCTCCACCAGGCGCTTGATCGCGCCGCCCTTGCCGGAGGCGTCCCAGCCCTCGAAGAGCACGCACAGCGGCGGGCCGAGCTCGCCGGAGCCGATCTGCCCGCCGAGCAGCAGGCGCAGGTGCACCAGTCGCTGCTGGGCCCGGGCGAGCTGTTCCTTGGCGTCGCGCTTGGACAGGCGGGCGCCGAGGTCGACCTCCGAGAGACGGCTCATGGCCGGAGCCTGGCACGACGCCGAACGGTGTGCGCGGAGGAGCAGTTCTCACCGCTCGGATCGCGCATCGGCGCACAGCGGTCGGGTGAGTTCACCTCGCGTGCTGGCGCACCCAGGCGTGCATGGCGATCCCGGCCGCGACGCCGGCGTTGATCGACCGGGTGGAGCCGAACTGGGCGATCGACAGCACCCCGTCGGCAGCCGCCCGTGCCTCCGCCGTCAGTCCGCTGCCCTCCTGACCGAAGAGCAGGACGCAGGCGCGGGGGAGCGGCTCGGTCTCCAGTGGCCGGGCCCTGGGCAGGTTGTCGACGGCCAGGAGCGGCAGGGCCTCCGCGCGCGCCCACGCGGCCAGCGACGCGACGTCGGGGTGGTGCCGGACGTGCTGGTACCGGTCGGTGACCATCGCCCCGCGCCGGTTCCAGCGCCGCCGTCCCACCACGTGCACGGCCTCGGCGAGGAAGGCGTTCGCCGTCCGGACGACGGTCCCGATGTTGAGGTCGTGCTTCCAGTTCTCGATGGCCACGTGGAAGGGGTGCCGGCGCGGGTCGAGGTCGGCGACGATCGCCTCGACGGTCCAGTACCGGTAGCGGTCGACGACGTTGCGGCGGTCCCCGGCGGCCAGCAGCTCGGGGTCGTAGCGGGGGTCGTCGGGCCACGGTCCCTCCCAGGGGCCCACGCCCACGCCGTCGACGGGGGTGAGTTCCCTCTCGGCCTCGGTCACCGGGCCGACGCTAGTGGGACCATGGGAGGCGCCATGACTGCCCTGCCCCTGGTCTTCGACGCCCCCCGCCGAGGCAAGCCGCCCCGCCACCTCGCCGACCTGACCCGCGAGGAGGCGCGTGCGGCGGTGGCCGAGCTCGGCCAGCCCGCCTTCCGCGCCGACCAGCTGTCGCGGCACTTCTTCCGCGGCGTCACCGACCCGGCGCAGATGACCGACCTGCCCGCCGCGGTGCGCGAGACGCTCACCGGCGCGCTGCTGCCCGGCCTGCTGACGCCGGTGCGCCACCAGTCGGCCGACGGCGGGCGCACCCGCAAGACGCTGTGGCGGCTGCACGACGGCGCGCTGGTGGAGAGCGTGCTGATGCGCTACCCGGACCGTGCCACCGTCTGCATCTCCAGCCAGGCCGGGTGCGGCATGGCCTGCCCGTTCTGCGCCACCGGGCAGGGCGGGCTGACCCGCAACCTGTCCGCCGCGGAGATCATCGGCCAGGCCGTCGCGGCCGCCGCGGCGATGGCCGACGGGGAGATCCCCGGCGGCCCCGGCCGGCTGTCCAACGTCGTCTTCATGGGCATGGGCGAGCCGCTGGCCAACTACGCGCGGGTCCGGAAGACGATCGACGCCCTGGTGACGCCGGCGCCGCACGGGCTGGGGCTGTCCCAGCGCTCGGTCACCGTCTCGACCGTCGGCGTCGTCCCGGCGATCCGGCGGCTGACCGAGGAGGGGCTGCACGTCACCCTCGCCGTGAGCCTGCACGCTCCCGACGACGAGCTGCGCGACACCCTGGTGCCGATCAACACGCGCTGGAAGGTCGGCGAGGTCGTCGCCGCGGCCGACGCCTACGCCGAGCGCACCGGCCGCCGCTACTCGATCGAGTACGCGCTCATCCGCGACGTCAACGACCAGCCCGAGCGCGCCGACCTGCTCGGCCGGCTGCTCGCCGGGCGCCGCGCGCACGTGAACCTCATCCCGCTCAACCCGACGCCGGGCAGCCCGTGGGACGCCAGCCCGCTGCCGGCCCAGCGCGAGTTCGTCCGGCGGCTGCGCGCGGCCGGCGTGCCGACGACGGTCCGCGACACCCGCGGCCAGGACATCGACGGCGCCTGCGGTCAGCTGGCCGCGGCCGACCGGGTGGAGGGCGTCCCCGCCGTCGCGCTGCCGCAGCCGTCGCTGGAGCCCCCGGTGGAGCTGGGCGCCGAGGCCGACGAGTGAGCGAGCGGGGGGAGTCGACCCCG
Source organism: Geodermatophilus sp. SYSU D00697 (assembly GCF_054050175.1). Lineage (NCBI taxonomy): Bacteria > Bacillati > Actinomycetota > Actinomycetes > Geodermatophilales > Geodermatophilaceae > Geodermatophilus > Geodermatophilus sp. SYSU D00697. Next base: position 35,065 of record NZ_JBJGYV010000015.1, on the reverse strand, counting down.
CCGGCGGCCGAGGCCCACGAGCACAGCCACGCCGACGTCTCCGGCGGGTGGCTGCGCGCAGCCGTCTTCGGTGCCATGGACGGCCTGGTCACCAACACCGCGCTGGTCGCCGGCGTGGGTGGCGGCGGCGCGGCGCCGCGGGCGATCGTGCTCGCCGGCATGGCCAGCCTGGTGGCCGGCGCCATCTCCATGGCGCTGGGCGAGTACACCTCGGTGAAGACCCAGAACGAGCAGCTCGACCTCGAGGTGGCCAAGGAGCGCCTCGAGATGGAGCGCAACCCCCGCGGGGAGCTGGCCGAGCTGGTGCAGATGCTGCGGGTCCGCGGGGTCGACGCCGACCTCGCCCAGCGCGTGGCCGTCCAGCTGCACCGGGACCCCGACGTCGCGCTGCGGCTGCACGTCGTCGCCGAGCTCGGTCTCAACCCCGAGGAGAAGCCCTCCCCGACGACCGCGGCGGTGTCGTCGTTCCTCACCTTCGGGACCGGCGCGCTGGTCCCGCTGCTGCCGTTCCTGCTCGGGTACTCGCTGCTGTGGGTGGCGCTGCTGTGCGGCGGGGCCGGCCTGGCCGTCGCCGGCGCGCTGTCCTCGCGCTTCACCCCGCGCCCGTGGTGGTTCGCCGCTGCCCGTCAGCTCCTCTTCGGGGCGCTGGCCGCCGGGGTCACCTACGCGATTGGCGTGGTGATCGGCGTCAGCGTCGCCTGAGACGGCGCGAGGCCCGTCCCGGAGGGGGACGGGCCTCGCGTCAGGGCCGACGGCGGTGCGTCACTGGCTGCGCCAGGCGTTCTTCCGCCGGAAGTAGTCCATCACCTTGATGAGGATCATGAGGGCGACGAGGGCGATCAGCCAGTAGTCCTCCATCCGGCCCTCGTGGTTCCCGATGAGGTAGGCCGCCAGGAAGATGATCGCGACCCACGAGGCGATCCGGCCGGCCCGGCCGGTCTCCCCGTGCCAGCCCCACTCCTCGGGCCGCTCGTGCTCGACCGGGGCAGCGTCGTGGCGGACGACCGCCTCCTCGCGCCCGGGCTGGTTGACCCGCTCGGTCGCGGGGTGGTCCGTCGCGATCCGCTCGCGGTGGGTCTGCTCGCTCACGCTCTCTCCTCGCCGGCGCTCGTCGATCGCGCTCGCGGCGCTGCCGTGTCCACGGCTCGCTCGCAAGCTCGCTCGCTGTGCATTCTGTCAGGAGCCCCTGGGACCCACCGCCCGAGGGAGGGCGGCGCGCCGTCCTCGGGGAGGATGCACCCGTGAGTGACTGTGCCGTCCTGCCGGCTCCGCCGGGCGGGATCGAACGGGGAGCACGATGAGCGACCTGCGCGAGGTGACCGTCCTCGGGTCCACAGGCTCGATCGGCCGGCAGGCGATCGCCGTGGCCGAGCAGAACCCCGACCGACTGCGGATCACCGGGCTGGCGGCCGGTGGCGGCGACGTCGGCCTGCTCGCCGAGCAGGCCCTCGCCCTCGGCGTCCGGACGGTCGCGGTCGCCCGGGCCACCGCCGCCCAGGACCTGCAGCTGGCCTTCTACGCCGCCGCCTCGAAGCGGGGCTGGTCGGCCGGCCAGTTCGCCCTCCCCGAGATCCTCGCCGGGCCGCGCGCGGCCGAGGAGCTCGCCGCCCGCCCCGCCGACGTGGTGCTCAACGGCATCACCGGCTCCATCGGCCTCGGGCCCACCCTCGCCGCGCTCGGCGCCGGGCGGACCGTCGCCCTGGCCAACAAGGAGTCACTCGTCGCCGGGGGAGCGCTGGTCACCGCGGCGGCGGCGCCGGGCCAGTTGGTGCCCGTGGACTCCGAGCACTCGGCACTGGCGCAGTGCCTGCGCGGCGGTGCTCGCAGCGAGGTCGCGCGGCTGGTGCTGACCGCCAGCGGTGGGCCGTTCCGGGGCCGCAGCGCTGCCGACCTGGACGGCGTCACGGTGGAGCAGGCGCTGGCCCACCCGACCTGGGCCATGGGGCCGGTCGTGACGATCAACTCGGCGACCCTGGTCAACAAGGGCCTGGAGCTCATCGAGGCGCACCTGCTCTTCGGCGTCCCGTACGCCGACATCGACGTCGTGGTGCACCCGCAGTCGATTGTCCACTCGATGGTGACCTTCGCCGACGGCGCCACCATCGCCCAGGCCAGCCCGCCGGACATGCGCCTGCCCATCGCACTGGCGCTGGCCTGGCCCGACCGGCTGCCGCACGTCCAGCCGGCGCTGGACTGGTCGACGGCGAGCACCTGGGAGTTCGCCCCGCTGGACGCCGAGGCGTTCCCCGCCGTCGCGCTGGCCCGCTCGGCGGGGGAGGCGGGGGGCGTGGTCCCGGCGCTGTACAACGCGGCCAACGAGGAGGCGGTCGCGGCCTTCCTGGCGGGTCGGCTGTCGTTCCGGGGCATCGTCGACCTCGTCGCGCGTACCCTCGACGACGCGCCGGACCTCGGCGCCCCCACCTGCGTCGAGGACGTCCTGGCGGCGGAGAAGTGGGCCCGGCAGCACGCCGGGGGTGTGATCGCCGGAGGCTGAGCTGAGCGGGTTCCTCCTGACCGTCCTCGGGATCGTCGCGTTCGCCGTCGGCCTGCTGTTCTCCATCGGCTTCCACGAGTTCGGCCACTTCTTCTGGGCCCGGAAGTTCGGCATGCGGGTGCCGCAGTTCATGGTCGGCTTCGGCCCCACGATCTGGTCGCGCCGGAAGGGCGAGACCGAGTACGGCATCAAGGCCGTCCCGCTCGGCGGCTACATCCGCATCGTCGGGATGATCCCGCCGGCCGAGGAGGGCGAGAGCAGGCGCGCCACCCGCATGCGCAGCTTCATCGCCGAGGTGCGCGGGCAGGCGCTCAACGACGTCCTGCCCAGCGATGCCGGCCGGGTCTTCTACGCCAAGCCCTGGTGGCAGCGGGTCATCGTCATGTTCGCCGGCCCGTTCCACAACCTGGTGCTGGCCGTGCTGTTCTTCGCCGTCACGTTGACCGCCGTGGGCACCAGCGTGCTGACGACGACGGTGCGGGACGTGCCGGCGTGCGTGCTGCCCGCAGGGGCCGCCAGCGCCACCGCCGAGGACCCCTGCTCGGTCCCCCTCACCGCGGACGGGCAGCTGTGCGAGGCCGGCGCGGCCGGGTGCGCGCAGCCGCAGCAGAGCCCCGCCGCGGCCGCCGGGCTGCGCCCCGGGGACACGATCGTGGCCATCGGCGGCCAGCGGCTCGACCGCACCGCCTACGACAGCTGGACGGCGGTCCAGGACGCGATCCGCAGCCACCCCGGTCAGGAGCTGTCGCTGACCATCGAGCGGGACGGCGAGCAGCGCGACCTCACCGTCACACCGATCGCCAACACGGTGTACGTCGAGGCCGGCAGCGACGAGACCACGACCGCCGGCTACCTGGGCGTGTCGCCGACCGCGGAGCTGGCGCGCCAGTCGTGGAGCGACGTGCCGGGGTACTTCGGCATGATCGTCGTCAACTCGGTGGAGCGGCTGGTCGAGATCCCCGAGAAGATCCCGCAGCTGTTCCGCGCGGCCTTCCTCGGCGAGGAGCGGGACGAGAACGGGCCGATCGGCGTCGTCGGCGTCGGCCGGATCTCCGGTGAGGTCTTCGCCATCCAGGAGTTCTCCGGCGCGGAGAAGCTGAGCTTCTTCCTCAGCCTGCTGGCCAGCGTCAACCTGGTGCTGTTCCTGTTCAACCTGCTGCCGATCTACCCGCTCGACGGCGGGCACGTCGCGGGGGCGCTGTACGAGAAGGCCCGGGCCACCGTCGCCCGGCTGCGCGGCCGCCCCGACCCGGGGCCGTTCGACATCGCCCGGCTCATGCCCGTGGCCTACGTCGTGGCGGGGTTGTTCATCGTGCTGTCGGGCCTGCTGCTGGTGGCCGACATCGTCAACCCGATCACGCTGCAGTAGTCGCCGGCGGGGGTCACAGCCGCAGGCGGCGGCACCGCGCTGCTCAGCGGGCGATACTGGGTGTCATGGCGACCCCCGTCAGTCTCGGCATGCCCGCTGCGCCCCCGCCCGTCCTCGCCCCCCGACGGAAGACCCGGCAACTCGACGTCGGTGGCGTCGGGGTCGGCAGCGACTCCCCGGTCAGCGTGCAGTCGATGACGACGACCAAGACCGCCGACATCAACGCGACCCTGCAGCAGATCGCCGAGCTCACCGCCGCCGGCTGCCAGATCGTGCGGGTCGCCGTCCCCGACACCGACGACGCCGAGGCGCTGCCGGCGATCGCCAAGAAGTCGCAGATCCCGGTGATCGCCGACATCCACTTCCAGCCGCGCTACGTCTTCGCCGCGATCGACGCCGGCTGCGCCGCCGTCCGCGTGAACCCCGGGAACATCAAGAAGTTCGACGACCGCGTCGGCGAGATCGCCAAGGCGGCCAAGGACGCCGGCATCCCCATCCGGATCGGGGTCAACGCCGGCTCCCTCGACAAGCGGCTGCTGGCCAAGTACGGCAAGGCCACCCCCGAGGCGCTGGTCGAGTCGGCGCTGTGGGAGTGCTCGCTGTTCGAGGAGCACGACTTCCGCGACATCAAGATCTCGGTCAAGCACAACGACCCGGTGGTCATGGTCCGCGCCTACGAGCTGCTCGCCGCGCAGTGCGACTACCCGCTGCACCTGGGGGTCACCGAGGCGGGGCCCGCGTTCCAGGGCACCATCAAGTCCGCCGTCGCCTTCGGTGCGCTGCTCAGCCAGGGCATCGGTGACACGATCCGCGTCTCCCTCTCCGCGCCGCCGGTGGAGGAGGTCAAGGTCGGCACCCAGATCCTCGAGTCGCTCAACCTGCGCCAGCGCGGCCTGGAGATCGTCAGCTGCCCGTCCTGCGGACGGGCCCAGGTCGACGTCTACCGGCTGGCCGACGAGGTCACCGCCGGGCTCGACGGCCTGGAGGTGCCGCTGCGGGTCGCCGTCATGGGCTGCGTCGTCAACGGCCCGGGCGAGGCCCGCGAGGCCGACCTCGGTGTCGCCTCCGGCAACGGCAAGGGGCAGATCTTCGTCAAGGGCGAGGTCGTCAAGACCGTGCCCGAGTCGCAGATCGTCGAGACGCTCATCGAGGAGGCCATGCGCCTCGCCGCCGAGATGCCTGCCGGCGAGCAGGCCGACGCCGGGGTGCCCTCCGGTGCGCCCGTCGTCACCGTCGGCTGACCGACGCAGGTGCTCCGCACCCCGACCGCCCGGGTCCTCGACGAGACCGACGAACCGGCCGTCCGCCGCCTGCTGGCGACCGACCCGGTCGCCGCCTGCGTCATCGCGGGACGGGTCGAGGCCGCCGGTACCGCCGCCCGGGCGCTCGGCGCCCCGCTGTGGGGGTTCGGCGCGGGGCGCTCCCTGGAGGCGGTGTGCCTCGCCGGGGCCAACCTCATCCCCTTCGCGCTGCCCGGTGCGGAGCGGGCCGCGGCCGTGGCCTTCGCCGAGCGGGCCCGGCGGGCCGGCCGGCGCTGCTCGACGATCGTCGGGCCGGCCGCCGCCGTCGCCCCGCTGTGGGACCTCCTGCAACCCTCCTGGGGCCCCGCCCGTGACCACCGGCCCCGGCAGCCGCTGCTGGCCATCGAGGGGCCGCCCGCGGTGACGCCGGAGCCCCGGGTGCGGCCGGTGCGCCCCGACGAGCTGGAGGTCCTGCTGCCGGCGGCGGTGGCGATGTTCACCGAGGAGGTCGGCGTCAGCCCGCTGCGGGTCGACGGCGGGGCCGGCTACCGCGCGCGGGTCGCGGACCTCGTCCGCGCCGGCCAGTCGGTGGCCTGGATCGAGGACGACGAGGTCCTGTTCAAGGCCGAGATCGGCGCGGTGTCGCGGATGGTCTGCCAGGTCCAGGGCGTCTGGGTGGCCCCCGCCCACCGGGGGCGCGGCATCGGCACCGCCGGCACCGCCGCGGTCGTGGAGTACGCCCGCAGCGCGATCGCCCCCGTGGTCAGCCTCTACGTCAACGACTACAACGCCCCGGCCCGCGCCGCCTACGCACGGGTCGGGTTCCGCGAGGTCGGGCAGTACGCCAGCGTCCTCTTCTGACGGCGACCCCCGGCCCCGGGCCCGCGGCGGGAGCCGTGCCTCCCGGGGATCGGCGGTCCCGTCTGGAACGCTGTGCTCCTGTGCGGAGACGTCGCGGAGCAGTCCTGGGAACCACGCTGACGCTGCTGGCCGCGCCCGTGCTGGCGGCGTGCTCGGGCAACGCCGAGGACGACGTCCGCGCCGCCGCCGAGGCCTTCCTCCAGGACTGGGCGGCCGGCGACACCGCGGCCGCCGCCGGCGCCACCACCGACCCGGACGCGGCGAGCGCACTGCTCGAGCAGGCCGCCACCGACCTGCCCGGCGCCACCCTCACCCCGGAGCTGGGTGCGGTCACCGTCGAGGACGGCACCGCCACCGTCGACTGGACCGCCACCTGGGACCTCGCCGCCGCACCCGACTGGAGCTACCCCGCGACCCTGGGCCTGCGCGAGGCCGACGAGGGCTGGGACGTCGTCGCCGAGCCGGCGCTGGTCCACCCGGAGCTGGGGGAGGGCCAGCACCTGGTCGTGGAGCGGTCGCTGCCCGAGCGGGCGGCGATCACCGACGCCGACGGCCGGCCGCTGTTCACGCCGACCGAGGTGGTCAACGTCGGCGTCGACCCGGCGCAGGTGACCGACCTTCCCGCCCTCGCTGCGGCGCTCTCGGAGGCCACGGGCATCGCCGCCGAGGAGATCGTCGCCGACGTCCAGGCCGCGCCACCGGGTCAGTTCGTCCCGGTGATCACCCTGCGCCGGCCGGACTTCGAGGCGATCCGCGGACGGGTCTTCGACCTCCCCGGGGCCGTGTTCCCCACCGAGACGCGGCTGCTCGCGCCCAGCTCCCGGTTCGCCTCCGCGCTCCTCGGGCGGGTGGGTCCGGCCACCGCCGAGGTGCTGGAGGAGACCGAGCACGACGGCGTCCCGGCCTACGCCGCCGGTGACCAACTGGGGCTGTCGGGCCTGCAGCGCGCCCTCCAGGAGCAGCTGACCGGCACCCCGGGCTTCACCGTCAGCGTGGCCAGCACCGACGAGGACACCGGGGACCCCGGCCGGGAGATCGGCGCCGTCGCACCGGTGCCCGGCGCGCCGGTGCAGACCCCGTTGGTGCCGGCGGTCCAGAACGCCGCGGACGCCGCCGTCGCGGGCCAGTCCCTGCCCACGCACCTGGTGGTGGTCCGGCCCGGCACCGGGGAGGTGCTGGCCGTCTCCTCCAACGAGGCCGCCGCCGCGGGCAACGCGCTGGCCGGCCAGTTCCCGCCGGGCTCGAGCATGAAGACGATCACCGCGACCGCGCTGCTGTCGACCGGCCAGCTCACCCCGCAGACGCCGGTGGCCTGCCCGGGCACCTTCGTCGTCGACGGCCGCGAGTTCGAGAACCAGGACCAGTTCGACCTGGGCACGGTGCCCTTCACCGAGGCGTTCGCGCAGTCCTGCAACACCACCTTCATGGAACAGTCCCTGCAGCTGCCCGACGACGCCCTGTCCGTCGCGGCCGCCTCTTACGGCGTCGGTACCGACTGGCAGCTGCCGGTCGACGTCTTCAGCGGCAGCGTCCCGGCCGACAGCACCGGGACGACGAAGGCGGCCGACGCCATCGGCCAGGGGCAGGTGCTGATGAGCCCCGCGCAGCTGGCGCTGGTGGCCGCCGGCGTGGCGAGCGGGACCCCGGCGGCGCCCGTGGAGGTCGTCGGTGCCGAGCCGGCCGGCCCGGCCCCGGGCGGCCCCGACCCCGCGGTGCTCGACGCGCTGCGCCCGATGATGCGCGAGGTGGTGCTCTCGGGGACCGCCACCGCGCTGGGTGACCGCGGCGAGGTGTACGGCAAGACCGGGACCGCGGAGTACGGCAGCAACACCCCGCCGGACGCCCACGGGTGGTTCATGGGCTACCAGCTGCAGGGGCCACAGGGCGACATCGCCTTCGCCGTCCTGGTGGAGGGCGGGCAGTCCAGCAGCGCCGCCGTCGGGGTGACCGACGCCTTCCTCGGCGCCCTGGGCTGACGGCAGCAGACGGCAGCAGACGGCAGTGGTGACCTCTCACCGGCCCTGGTGGCGACGGGTCTCGTACCCCTCGATGTCGATGTCGTCGCTGCGGTCGGATCGGTGCTCCCCCCGGGACGAGCCCGGCGGGTAGGAGTCCGACACCCCCCGATCCCTTGGCCTGGATCGCCACGAACTCCGGCGCGCAGGAGATCGCACCGGACTCCTGACCGCCGCGTGCGCCGGCTGGCCGGGGTTCGTCGTGTCCCGCACGGCGACCGACCTGACCAACAACACGGCGCAGGCGTCCCGGATCGGCGCTCGGTCCGCGAGGTGTCCCGTCGGCCCATCGTGTGACGTCTTCCACATCCGGGCGAAGTGGTCTAACTTCTGCGCGTGCAGTCGTCAGACCAATCTCGGAGCGGGCGGCGCTATCTCGTCGTCGCGCAGACGTTGCTCACCCAGATCACCAGTGGGGAGTACGTCGCGGGTGACCGGCTGCCGGCAGACCGGTCGATCGCCGAGACCTTCGGGGTCTCGCGGGCAACGGCCCGCGAGGCACAGCTGGCGCTGGAGGTCATCGGTGCCGTGGAGGTCCGCCATGGCGACGGTGTCTACGTGCGTTGGCCACCGGCTCAGGTCGGCGGCGTCGACGGATCTCCGCTGGACGCGCCTCCGCGCGAGTTGATCGAGAGCCGGCGCTCCATCGAGCCGGTCGTCGCCGGTCTGGCGGCCACCCGGATCGACAGCGACACCCTGGCCGGGCTGCGCCGCAACCTGGACGAGGCCGCCGAGCTGGTCGACGACGACGCGGCGCTGCCGCGCTTCATGGCGGTCGGGCTGCAGTTCCACGCCGACCTGGCGCCGGGGTGCGGCAACAGCCTGCTGGCCGACATCGTGGCCCAACTGGTCAACGCCGAGACCCATCCCCTCTGGACGTTGGTCAACCAGCAGGCGATGCGCACCCGGGAGGCCCGGCTGGGTCAGCTCCGGGAACACCGGGATGTCGTGGCCGCCATCGCCGCCGGCGACACGTCTCGCGCGGAGCGAGCGATGAGCGCGCACCTGCGCGCCCTCGACACCGCGATCTTCCGTCCCCTGGCCGCCACCGTCACGGCCAGCTGACCGACCCCGTTCCGAGAGAGGCGCCGTCCGTGAGCGAACAGCCCCCCGCAGACCTCGTCATCCACGGCGGCACGATCGTCAACGCCGGCGGGTCCGTCCCCGCGACCGTCGTCGTCCGTGCCGGTCGCATCGACGCGGTGCTCGCCCCCGAAGCGCCACTGCCCCCGCACGAGCGCGCGATCGACGCCGCGGGCTCCCTGGTCCTGCCCGGCGGCGTGGACCCGCACTGCCACATCGGTCAGCGGCTGGGGGAGTACACCGCCCTGGACGACTACGAGTCGGCGTCCGTCGCGGCCCTGTGGGGTGGGACGACGACGGTCGTGGACTTCGCGATCCCCGACCCGGGGCAGACACCCCTCGCCGCGGTGGAGGAGCGACGGAAGCTCGCCGAGCGGTCCCGCTGTGACAGCGCACTCCACGGCTGCGTCGTGGACTGGGACGACAGCACCCCCGAGCAGATCGCGGCCATGGCGACGCTCGGTGTGCGCACGATCAAGCTCTTCACCACGTACCGCGACGTCGTCATGGCCGGTCCTGACACGATCCTCGAGGTGCTGCGCACCCTGCACGCGCAGGGCGGCATCGCCTACGTGCACGCCGAGGCCAACCACGTCATCGAAGACGCGCAGGACCTCGCTGCGGCCGTGGCCCGCGCCGACGCGGCGCACCACGGGGGAACGCGACCAGAGCTGGCCGAGGCCGCGGCTGTCGCGCAGGTCCTGGCGACCGCCGAGCACGTCGATGCCCCCGTCTACTTCGTGCACCAGACGACGGCGGAGGCCGTCGACCTCGTCCGGGACGCCCGTCGCCGCGGGGTCCGTGCCTACACCGAGACCTGCCCGCACTACCTGACGCTGGACTCCGCGGTCTACGACGGTCCACACCCAGAGCGGTTCGTCTGCTGCCCACCGCTGCGTGACCCAGCGACCGTGGCGCAGCTGCGCGCCAGGGCGCTCGTGGGCGACGTCGACACGATCGGGTCGGACAACTGCTGCTACTCCACGCAACAGAAGCTCCACCACCGCGAGGACGTGCGGCTCATGCCCAACGGCCTGCCGGGGGTCGAGACGCGGCTCCCGGTCGCCTACACCACGTTGGTGGCGGAGCGAGGCATGCCCGTCGAACGCTTCGTGGCCATGTTCTCCACCAACCCGGCGCGGCTGAACGGGCTGACCGGCAAGGGGATCGTCGCGCCCGGTGCCGATGCCGACCTGGTCGTGGTCGACCCCGCGGTCCGCCGCACGGTGCGGAACGACCAACTGCACATGCCCACCGACTACACGCCCTACGAGGGGCTGGACCTGGCCGGCTGGCCGTCGGCGGTGGTCTCCGGCGGCCGTGTCGTCCTCGACGGGGACGGCTTCTCCGACCCCGGCCCCGTGGGCCGGCCCCTGCACTCCCAGCCCATGGCCGAGCACCTGCTCACCTGAGGTCCGGTCGACCAGGACCCACACCGCGCCACGTCCGCCGGAGCCGCGAAGGGCTCCGGTGTCGGTACCGCCTTGCCTCTTCCCGCCCCGCCCTGCCGGACCCGCAGGGAACCCGCCTCCTCGTAGGAGCACCGCGATGGCCGCCACCCCAGTCCCCGAATCGCCGATGAGCCCCGCCGCGGAGGGCCTGCGGAACCGGGCGATGCGTGAGCTCGCCGATGCCCTGGACCGCATCCCGTTCCGGCGAGCCCACGTGTGGATCCTGGTGCTGGTCGCCTTCGGTGCCCTCTTCGACGCCATCGAGCAGTACAACGTCGGCCTGGCCGCTCCGTTGATCGCCGAGCAGTGGGACCTCTCCGGAGCGCAGGTCGGTCTGCTGACGACCCTGACCTTCGCGGGGATGGCGATCGGCTCCCTCATCGCCGGTGTGACCGGCGACCGCTACGGCCGACGCGTGACCTACATGTACAACCTGGCGCTGTTCACGCTCGGCGCGCTGCTCGCGGCGTTCGCGCCCAACATCACCGTCCTCCTCATCGCCCGGTTCATCGTCGGGATCGGGCTCGGCGGCGAGCTGAACACCGGACTGACGCTGGTCTCGGAGATCATGCCGACCAAGTTCCGCGGCGCGGCGGTCGCCACGGTGAACGTGGCCGCGGGCGGCCTGGGCATCTTCGCCTCATCCGCGTTGGCCGCCCTGGTCCTCGGTCCACTGGAGGCCGCGCTCGGCGGGCCGACGGTCGCCTGGCGCTGGCTGCTCGGGCTCCTGGCCCTCCCGGCGCTGCTCCTGTTCGCCTACCGCTGGTTCCTGCCGGAGTCGCCGCGCTACCTGTTGGTCGAGGGCAAGGTCACCGAGGCCAACGCCGTCCTCACCCGGCTCGCCGCCAACCGGCTGCGGGCGGTGAAGGGGATGGCGGTCACGCCCTACGTCGACGTGGTGGAGGGCTCGCGCCTGCCGCGGCAGCGGGTCCGCCTCGCCGAGATCTTCCAGGGCGAGCTGGCCCGTCGCACCCTGGTCATCTGGGTCGTGTCGGCGATGACCTTCGGAGCCCAGGTCACGATCACCGTCTTCATGCCCACGGTGCTCGTCGACCGGGGTTACGACGTCGGCTCCTCGCTCGCCTACACGACCATCATCAACATCGGCGGTCTCGTCGGCGCCGTCCTCGCCAGCGTCTTCGGCTACCGCTTCAAGCGCCGGGTCATCCTCGGCTACGGCGCTCTCGTGGCGGTCGTCGTCGCCTTCGCCTTCGGAACGGCGTCGAGCCTGGGGATGATCATCGCCCTGGGTGGCACGTTGCAGTTGATGTTCATCCTGCTCAACACGACGACGTGGGTCTGGGCCCCGGAGCTGTACCCGACGCGCGTGCGGGCGTTCGGTACCGGCGCCTCCGTCACCGTCGCCCTGGTGGCCGCATCGGTCGTCCCGCTCCTGGCCGGGGCCATCTTCGACGCCGCCGGAGCGGTCGGCATGTTCGTCCTGGTCGGCGTCATGTACGCCGTCATGGCCGTCGCCGTGCGGTTCGGTCCGGAGACGCAAGGGCTCTCCCTGGAGGACGTGAGCGAGACCGTGCAGCCGGCGGCCACGCCGGACGTGCGGCCCGGCACGCCGTCGGGCGCCGGCGGTCCCGTCGCCTGACCCAGGGAGCGACCGGACCGACCGAGCCGGCCGGGACCTCCCGGGGCCCGGACCGGAGCCCCGGCGGGTCTGCCCGACTCGACGGGCCCGGCGCCTCAGGCGTGACGGAAGGCGGCCCGCTCCCGGCGCTCGAACCGGCCCCGGGTGAGGCGGAGCAGCACGCGGAACGCCCGGCCGCCCTCCCCGAAGGCGGCGTCGACCTGTTCGGTGCTGAGCCCCGCCGCCGCCCACGGCAGCAGGAACGGCATCTCCCGCGGGCCGTGCCCGGCCTGCGCCGCGCGCTCGGCCGCGTCCCACTCGTCGGCCGACAGGTGCCGCTGGACCAGCGGCAGGGCCTCGGTCTCCTCGTGGGCGAGGTGCCGGCCGAGGCAGTCGCGGGCGGCGGCCACGCGGTCGGCCAGCCGGTCGCGGGTGGCGGCGTCCGGCACGAAGGCCAGCGCCGCGAAGCCGGCGCCGCAGGCGTCAAGCAGCGGGTCGATCAGCCCGTGCTCGGCCTCCATCGCCTCCAGCGTCGCCCGCCCGGCGGCGTCCCCCGCGGCGTCCACGTGCGCCAGCAGCAGCGGCCAGATGGCGGTGTCCTCGATGGTGTGGTGGTGGTGCAGCGTGGTGCCGAACCGCTCCCAGCGGGCGGCCAGCGCCCGCCAGGCGGCGCGGTCGTCCAGCGGCGTCCGACGGACCGCGGCGGCGAAGCGGTCCAGGTCGCGGCGGAACGCGTGGTGCATGACGTACATGCCGCTGAGGTCGTGGGGTCCGTCGGCCACGGCGGCCTGCCCGGGCAGGTCCAACTGGGGGCGGGGGCGGGCGTCGGTGGGCGTGCTCATCGGAGGTCTCCTGGGAGGCGGGGCCGGGCACTCGCTCCGGCGCCCTCACCGTCGGGCCCGCCGCTTGGAACCGGCTTGCGGCCCACTGGCGGAGGGGGTCAGCCCTCCGGCAGCCCCGGGAACGGGGAGGTCACCGGGGGACGGCCCGCGGCGCCCCGCCAGCCGACCGCACGCACCTCCGCCGCCCCGAGCTCGTCGGTGGCCAGCCGCCGCACCGACGACTGCACCGCCTGGTCGAGCACCCGCACCCAGGCCCGGGCGACGCCGTCCTCGAGGACGACGGCGAGCGCCGCGGCGTCGACCGCGGAGAGGACGGGGAACGGCAGCACGTAGCCCGCCGCCGCGGGGACGGGGTCGTCCCCGCGCTCCTCCAGCAGCGCCGCCAGCCGGTCCCGGACGTCGCGGTGGGCGTTCTCCGACGCCGCGGCCTGCCCCCGGGACTCGGGCGGCAGGCCCGCACCGACCGTGCCGTACCCCCACACGGCGGCGTGCTCGGCGGAGAGCGCCTCGCGCAGCGCGGTGGTCTCGGTGCCCTCGTCGAGGACGCCGTCGTCAGCCATGTGCGGCTCCCCTCGGCCCGGCGCCGGTCACGCCAGCGCCACCTCGTGGCCGCGCAGCCCCGCGGCGATCGAGCCCAGCAGCGCCGCGCGTGGGCCGCTCTGGTCGACACCGGCGTCGGCGTGGGAGCCCGCCGCGGCCGCCACCTGCTGGCGCAGCCAGCCCCGGACGTCGGCGCCCGGCGGAGGGGTCGCGCCCGGGGCCGGGGAGGAGGACGGAGCCGCCGACGAGGTCGGCGACGGCGCCGCTGCACGCAACCGGTCCAGCTGGGCGCCGGCCTGGGCGGACAGCTCGGCCACCTCGCCGCCGAGTGCGGCGTCGGCGGCCGTCGCGGCGGCGTACGCGGCGACGAGGGACTCCTGGACGGTGACCTGCGCCGCGAGCCGGTCGGCCTGCTCGGTGCTCACCGCCGGCTCCCCGGCGTCGCCGGTGCAGCCGGCGGCGGCCAGCGCCACCCCCGCGGAGGCCACCAGGAGGGTGCGCCGGGAGAACGCCCGGGGCGCGGGGAGGGACGACGGGGACATCGGCTCCATCCTCTCAGGGCGGGCCGGGGCGGCGCGGCAGCCCACCGTGGGCGGGTCCTGCCCCGGCGCCGGGTCTCGGGGCCCGGCGCCGGGCGGTAGCCTGACCCTTCGCCCGGTACCGGACGACGGCGTGCCGACCGTCGCCCGCGACACGCGCACGATCGGTGAGGCGGGCCCGCCGCGCAGGTGCGCCGACCGAGCCACGAGAGGGAGGGAGCCCGTGTCCGCCGCTTCCCGCACCGAGCCCGTCGCCACCCGGCTGGCCGGGCTGATCGGGCCGGTCGTCGACGCCGCCGGGTACGACCTGGAGGAGCTGGTCGTCACCCCCGCCGGACGGCGCAGCGTCGTCCGCGTGGTGGTCGACCGGGACGACGGGATCACCCTCGACGACATCGCCGAGGTGAGCCGGGCGGTGTCCGAGGCCCTCGACGAGCACGACGGCGAGTTCGGCAGCGCGCCTTACGTGCTGGAGGTGACCAGCCCCGGCGTCGACCGGCCGCTCACCGAGCAGCGGCACTGGCGGCGCAACACCGGCCGGCTGGTCACCGTGGGCGTGGGCCCGCAGGGGGCGGTCGAGCAGGTCACCGCCCGCGTCCTCGCGGTCGACGACAGCGGCGTCTCGCTCGCGGTCGAGGCGAAGGGCAAGCCCGGGGCCAAGAAGCGTCCACCGGCCCAGCGGCACGTGCCCTGGCCGGAACTGGGGACCGGCCGGGTGCAGGTGGAGTTCGGCCGGCCCGACGCTGAGCCGCCGGCCGGGACGGACGCGCAGCCGGATCCCGCGGACGACGACGACGGAGGAGGACAGTGAACATCGACGTGACCGCCCTCAAGGCGGTCGAGCGGGAGAAGGGCATCCCGGCCGACACCGTCATCGAGGCGATCGAGACGGCGCTGGTGACGGCCTACCGGCACGCCGACGGCGCGGCCAAGCACGTGCGGGTGCACGTGGACCGCAAGAGCGGCGAGGTCGCCGTGCTGGCGCAGGAGCTGGGCCCCGACGGCGAGGTCGTCCGCGAGTGGGACGACACCCCGAGCGACTTCGGCCGGATCGCGGCCAGCACCGCCAAGCAGGTCATCGTCCAGCGACTGCGCGACGCCGAGCACGAGCAGACCTTCGGCGAGTACGCCGGCAAGGAGGGCGACATCGTCAGCGGCATCGTGCAGGCGCACGACCGCCGCAACGTGCAGGGCACCGTCCTCATCGACATCGGCAAGGTGGAGGCCGTGCTGCCCCCGGCCGAGCAGGTGCCTGGTGAGAGCTATCCGCACGGCAGCCGGGTCAAGGCCTACGTGGTGTCGGTGGCCCGCACCTTCCGCGGCCCCCAGGTCACCGTCTCGCGCACCCACCCGAACCTGGTCCGCAAGCTGTTCGCCCTCGAGGTCCCCGAGATCGCCGACGGCAGCGTCGAGATCGTGGCGGTGGCCCGCGAGGCCGGGCACCGCTCGAAGATCGCCGTCCGCACGAAGGTGCCGGGGCTCAACGCCAAGGGGGCCTGCATCGGCCCGATGGGGCAGCGGGTCCGCAACGTGATGAGCGAGTTGCACGGCGAGAAGATCGACATCGTGGACTGGTCCGACGACCCCGCCACCTTCGTCGCCTCCGCGCTGAGCCCGGCCCGCGTCAGCAGTGCCCGGGTCGTCGACCCGCACGCCAAGGCCGTGCGGGTCGTGGTGCCCGACTACCAGCTGTCGCTCGCCATCGGCAAGGAGGGCCAGAACGCCCGGCTGGCAGCCCGGCTGACCGGGTGCCGCATCGACATCCGCAGCGACGCGCAGCCCGACGACGACGCCGCCCCCTCGCCCGGCGAGGGGCGCGCCCCGCTGCGCTCGGGCGCTCCGGCGGGGCGGCCGGGAGGGCGGCCCGGCGGCGCGGCAGGCGGATCACGTCCCGGTCGGGTGGGCAACTCCCGGAGTGCGGAACACCCG
The DNA here is from genome assembly GCF_054050175.1 of Geodermatophilus sp. SYSU D00697. NCBI lineage: Bacteria > Bacillati > Actinomycetota > Actinomycetes > Geodermatophilales > Geodermatophilaceae > Geodermatophilus > Geodermatophilus sp. SYSU D00697. Next base: position 19,122 of record NZ_JBJGYV010000015.1, on the reverse strand, counting down.
GGGCCCGCCGCGCGCTAGAGTGCAGGGTGGCCGAAACGTCGATCCCGCTGCGCACCTGCGTGGGCTGCCGGGAACGGGCTCCGGTCACCGATCTGCTGCGCGTCGTCGTCCGGGACGGGGCCCTCGTCCCGGATCCGCGACGGAGGCTCCCCGGCCGGGGCGCCTCGCTGCACCCCACACCGGAGTGCCTGCGCGCAGCGGAACGACGCCGGGCCTTCGTCCGGGCGCTGCGCTGCAGCACCCCGGTGGAGGCCGGTCCGCTCCGGGTCCACGTCCTCGGTGCGCCGTCCGCGGCGCCTCCGGGGACCGGACCCCCGGCGGGCGACAGCACGAACGACAACCGCAACAACACAGACGGACCGGCAACCGGCCGGTCCGCAGTCGAGTCAGGACGTCGTCGGATGAGCAAGCCGTGAAGTCCCCACGATGACCATGCAGTACTGACGACGAGGTCGAGCGGGCCAGCCGCCGGCCTCACCAAGAGGAGATCCGTGCCAGGCAAAGCCCGCGTACACGAACTCGCCAAGGAGTTCGGTGTCGACAGCAAGACCGTGCTCGCGAAGCTCAAGGAGCAGGGCGAGTTCGTGAAGTCCGCGTCCTCCACCGTCGAGGCCCCCGTGGCCCGTCGGCTCCGTGAGGCCCTCGGCGCCGCCGCCAACGGCGGCACCACGGCGGCTCCGGCCGCCCGTCCCAGCGCTCCGGCCGCCCGGCCCAGCGCTCCCGCCACCCCGGCCCCCGCGGCTCCTGCCGCCCCGGCCGCGCAGACCCCTGCCGCCCCGGCTCCTCCGGCTCCCGCTCCCGCGCCGCAGGCGCCGGGGGCGCGTGCCCCGAGCGGTCCGACCCCCGGGCCGCGTCCGACGGCCGCCCGTCCGGGTGCCCCGGTGCCCGGCCCGCGGCCGACCGCACCGGCTCCGGCAGCTCCGGCGGCTCCGGTCGCTCCCGCGGCTCCGGTCGCTCCGGCGGCCAGCGCTCCTCCCCAGCAGCCGCCCGCGGCCCCCAGCGGCCCGCGGCCCGGTCCGGCCGCGCCCCGTCCGGCGGCCCCCGGTGGAGCCGCTCCCGGCGCTCCGCGGCCCGGCGCCGGCCCCCGGCCCGGTCCCCGTCCGGCTCCGCGCCCGGGCAACAACCCGTTCAGCAGCGCCCCGCGCCCCGCGCCGTCCGGCGGCGCTCCGCGCCCCGGTCCCGGTGCGGCGGGTCCGCGCCCGGCGGCCGCCGGTCCCGGCGGACCCCGTCCGGGTGCCGGTCCGCGTCCGGGTCCGGGCGGTGCCCGTCCCGGTCCCGGTGCCGGTGGCCCGCGTCCGGCTCCCGGTGCGGGCGGCCCGCGTCCGGCGGCCGGCCCCGGTGGTCCCCGCCCGAACCCGGGCATGATGCCGCAGCGTCCGAGCCCCGGCATGATGCCGCCGCGGCCGGCCGGCGCCGGCCGTCCGGGTGGCCCCGGCGGTGCCGGCCGTGGCCGTCCCGGCGGTGGTCCCGGTGGCGGCGGTGGCGGTGGCTTCCGTCCCGGTGGTGGCGGCGGCGGTGCGCCCGCCGGCGGTGGCTTCCGTCCCGGTGGTGGTGGCGGCGGCGGTGGCCGTGGCCGTGGGCGTGGTGGCTCCGGTGCGGGCACTGCGGGTGCCTTCGGCCGTCCCGGCGGGCGTGGGCCCGTCCGCGGGCGCAAGAGCAAGAAGCAGCGGCGCCAGGAGTTCGACCAGATGGCGGCGCCCAGCATGGGTGGCGTCAGCCTGCCGCGGGGCAACGGGCAGGTCGTCCGCCTGCCGCGCGGTGCCTCGCTGACCGACCTCGCCGAGAAGATCGGCGCCCAGCCGGCCGCCCTGGTCACCGCCCTGTTCCACCTGGGCGAGATGGTCACCGCGACCCAGTCGGTCAACGACGAGACGCTGCAGCTGCTCGGTGCCGAGATCGGCTGGAACATCCAGGTGGTCAGCCCCGAGGACGAGGACCGCGAGCTCCTCGAGTCCTTCGACCTCACCTTCGGCGACGAGGGTGACGAGGAGGACTGGGAGGCCCGCCCGCCGGTCGTCACCGTCATGGGTCACGTCGACCACGGGAAGACCAAGCTCCTGGACGCCATCCGCAACACCAACGTGGTGGCGCGGGAGGCCGGTGGCATCACCCAGCACATCGGTGCCTACCAGGTCGTCACCGAGCTCGAGGGCGAGGAGCGGCCGATCACCTTCATCGACACCCCGGGTCACGAGTCGTTCACCGCGATGCGTGCCCGTGGCGCGAAGGTGACCGACATCGTCGTCCTGGTGGTGGCCGCCGACGACGGCGTCATGCCGCAGACGGTCGAGGCGCTCAACCACGCCCAGGCCGCCGACGTGCCGATCGTGGTCGCGGTCAACAAGATCGACAAGGAGGGGGCCAACCCCGCCAAGATCCGCCAGCAGCTCACCGAGTACGGGCTGGTGGCCGAGGAGTACGGCGGCGAGACCATGTTCGTCGACGTCTCCGCGACCACCCGTCAGGGCATCGACGACCTGCTCGCGGCGATCCTGCTGACCGCCGACGCCTCGCTGGACCTGCGCGCCAACACCGAGCAGGACCCGCAGGGTGTGGTCATCGAGGGCAAGCTGGACAAGGGCCGCGGCCCCGTCGCGACCGTCCTGGTCCAGCGCGGCACGCTGAGGACCGGCGACTCGATCGTGGCCGGCGACGCCTACGGGCGCGTCCGGTCGCTGCTCGACGAGTACGGCAACAAGCTCAAGGAGGCGCTGCCGGCCCGCCCCGTGCAGGTCGTCGGCCTCACCTCCGTGCCGCGTGCCGGTGACACCTTCCTCGTCGTCGAGGAGGACCGGGTGGCTCGGCAGATCGCCGACCGCCGCCAGGCCCGCATCCGCAATGCGCAGAACGCGCAGATGCGCAAGCGGATCAGCCTGGAGGACCTCGACGCGGCGCTCAAGGAGAACCGTCAGCTCAACCTGATCATCAAGGGCGACAACTCGGGCACCGTGGAGGCGCTCGAGGAGGCCCTGATGAAGATCGAGGTGAGCGACGACGTCTCGCTGCGGGTCATCCACCGCGGCGTCGGCGCGATCACCAAGAGCGACATCGACCTGGCGCTGGCCGACGACGTCATCGTCCTGGGCTTCAACGTCCGGGCCGAGGGCCAGGCCACCGAGCTCGCCAACCGCGAGGGCATCGACGTCCGGTACTACTCGGTCATCTACCAGGCGATCGAGGAGATCGAGGCGGCCCTCAAGGGCATGCTCAAGCCGGAGTACGAGGAGGTCCAGCTCGGCACGGCGGAGGTCCGCGAGGTCTTCCGGGTGCCGCGGATCGGCAACGTCGCGGGCTCCATCGTCCGCAGCGGCACGATCAATCGGAACTCGAGGGCCCGGCTGATCCGCGACGGCGTGGTCGTCGCCGACAACCTCACCGTCGAGTCGCTCCGCCGCTTCAAGGACGACGTGACCGAGGTCCGCGAGGGCTACGAGTGCGGTATCGGCCTCGGCGCGTTCAACGACATCAAGGTCGAGGACGTCGTCGAGACCTTCGAGATGCGCGAGAAGCCGCGCGCGTGACGCAGGCCAGTGATGGCCCCTGCAGGAGGGCACTCGGCCCTCCTGCAGGGGCCCGGCGCCAGCGTGCGAGCGCTGCGGGGCAGGAGGGTCCTCCGAGTGTTCACGGGCGCGCTCACCGCTGACCTGCTGCTGGGCGACGTGCACTCGCTCAAGGGCAAGCGCGCCCTCGTCCGGCCGATCGTGGCCGAGCTGCGGCGGCGCTTCGCCGTGGCCGCGGCCGAGGTGGGCGACCAGGACCTGCACCGCCGCGCGCAGGTCGGGGTGGCCACGGTGGCGGCCGACGCCGCCCAGGTGACCGACGTGCTCGACGCCTGCGAGCGGTTGCTGGCCGAGCGGCCGGAGGTGACGCTGCTCTCGACGCACCGGCAACTGTTCTCCGACACGGACGACTGAGGAAGGACCCCTCGAAGGACCCCCTCGCCCCACCGTGCGCGAGCTCGCGGCGGTCCCCCGCGAGGGGCCGCCCTGCCCATCCGGCGCCCGACGGGCGCCCCTGATCCCTGGAGGTCCGATGGCCGACCCGGCCCGCGCCCGCAAGCTGGCGGTGCGCATCCGACAGATCGTCTCCGCCGCGATCGAGACGCAGATCAAGGACCCCCGGCTGGGCATGGTGACCGTCACCGACGCCCGGGTGACCAGCGACCTGCGCGAGGCGACGGTCTTCTACACCGTCTACGGCGACCCCACGCAGGTCGAGGACTCCGCGAAGGCGCTGGCGTCGGCGACCGGCGTGCTGCGCTCCACGGTCGGCAAGCAGACCGGCATCAAGTTCGTGCCCACGCTGACCTTCGTCGCCGACCACGTCCCGGACACCGCCCGGGAGCTGGACGAGGCGCTGGAGCGGGTCCGGCACGCCGACGCCGAGCTCGCCCGGATGAGAGAGGGCGCCGCCTACGCCGGCGAGGCCGACCCCTACCGCCGTCCCGCCGAGGACGACGAGGACGACGAGGACACCTCCGAGGCCGGGACTGCCGATGAGGGTCTCGACGTGAGCCACCGGACCAGGAGCGCATCGTGAGTGAGAACGACCCCGACCCGTACCTGCCCGACGAGGGACAGGGCCGTTCCGAGCTGGGCGGCCGCCCCGAGCCGGACACCGGCGACCCGACCCAGGGCGGGAAGTACGGCGAGATCGGCGACGCGCCGAGCATCACCTCCGACGAGCCCGACGACGGGACGACCTACCCCGTCGGCGGCGGCGACGTCCGGGAGGAGCGCAACGCCCCACCGGTCGCCGACCCCGGCCCGGACGCATGACGGTCTCCCTCCCGCGGGGCACGGACCTGACCGGACCCGCAGCCGCGGTCCTCGCCGAGGCCGCCGACGCCCGGGCCACCGTGGTCCTCTCCGGCCACGTCCAGCCCGACGCCGACGCGCTCGGCAGCACGCTGGCCCTCGCGGAGGCGCTGCGCCGCCGCGGGGCCCGCGTGCTGGCCACCTTCCCGGACCCGTTCGTCCTGCCGTCGTCCCTGTCCTGGTTGCCCGGCGCCGAGGGTCTGGTGCCCTCGGACGCCGTCCCCGCCTCACCCGACGTGTTCGTCAGCCTGGACGCCGCCTCCCCGGCCCGGCTGGGCGAGCTGGCGCCGCTGCTCGAGCGCGCGGCGACGTCGGTGGTGGTCGACCACCACGCGAGCAACCCCGGCTTCGGCGACGTCCGGGTGGTCGACCCCGGCGCGCCCGCGACGGTGGCCCTGGTCGCCGACCTGCTCGACGGTCTGGGCATCGCGCTCGACACGCGCCTGGCCACCTGTCTGTACGCGGGGCTGGCCGCCGACACCGGGTCCTTCCGGTTCGGCAACACCCGTCCCGACACCCACGACCTCGCCGCCCGGCTGCTGGCGACCGGCATCGACCACGCCCTGATCAGCCAGCGGCTGTTCGACACCGCGCCGTTCGGCTGGCTGGGCCTGCTCTCGGTGGTGACCGGCCGCGCCGCGCTGGAGCCGGAGGTCGGCGCCGGCCTGGTCTGGACCTGGTCGAGCACCGCCGAGGCCGCCGAGCACGGCCTGCCGGGTGAGCAGCTGGAGGCACTGGTCGACGTCGTCCGGTCCACCGCGGAGGCCGACGTGGCCTGCGTGCTCAAGGGGCAGGACGACGGCTCCTGGTCGGTCTCCCTGCGCTCCCGGGGCGCCACCGACGTCGCCCGCGTGGCCATGGCGCTCGGCGGTGGCGGCCACCGCGCCGCGGCGGGCTTCACCTCACACGCCGACCGCGAGGGCACGATCCGCGCGATCCGCGTCCAGCTCAGCGAGGGATGACCCGCCCACCCCCTCCCCGGCGGGCTCGCCGATCGCGCACGGCGGGGCCCGCGCAGGCGAGCTCGCCCCCCGATCCCGCCGCGCCGGGGCACCGGGCTCCCGGTGTGCTGGCCCTGGCGGCCCCGGCGCTGGTCGTGCTGGCCGCCGAGCCGCTCTACCTGCTGGTCGACACCGGGGTCGTGGGCAACCTCGGCACGGTGGCGCTCGGCGGGCTCGCCGTCGGCGGCGGGCTGCTGGCGTGGGCGGCGGCGCTGCTGAACTTCCTCGCCTACGGCACCACCGCCCGGGCGGCCCGCCGGGCCGGGGCGGGGGACCGGGCCGGCGCCGTCGGCGAGGGCGTGCAGGCCACCTGGCTGGCGCTGGCCCTCGGGCTGGCGGTGCTCGCGCTGTTCCAGCTGCTGGCCGGCCCGCTGACCCGTGCCCTCGCCGGCAGTGCGGGCCCGGTCGCCGCGGCGGGGGAGACCTGGCTGCGCATCGCCTCCCTCGGCGCGCCGCTGCTGCTGGTGTCCCTGGCCGGCAACGGCTGGCTGCGCGGGGTGCAGGAGCTGCGCCGGCCGATGTACTACGTCCTCGCCGGGAGCCTCGCCAGCCTGGTGCTCTGTCCGCTGCTGGTGCACCCGGCCGGTCTCGGGCTGGCCGGGTCGGCGGTCGCGAACGTGGCCGGGCAGGCCCTGTCGGCCGCGCTGTTCGTGCGGGCGCTGCTGCGCGAGGGCGTGCCCTGGCGCCCCCGCCCGCGGGCCATCCGCGCCCAGATGGTGATCGGCCGCGACCTGCTGCTGCGCGCCGCCGTCCTGCAGGTCGCCTTCCTCATCGCGACCGGGGTCGTCGCCCGTGCCGGCACGGCCGAGCTGGCCGCGCACCAGGTCGCCCTGCAGATGTTCCTCTTCCTCGCCCTCGTGCTGGACGCCTACGCCATCGCCGCGCAGACCCTGGTCGGGCAGGCCCTGGGGCGCGGGAGCCCCGACGACGCACGCGCCACCGCCCGCCGCGTCACGGCCTGGGGCCTGGGCACCGGGGTGCTCGTCGCCGCGCTGCTGGTCGCGCTGCGCCCGGTCGTGCTGCCCCTGTTCACCGGCGACCCCGCGGTGGTGGAGCAGGCGACCGTCGCCTGGTGGTTCCTCGCCGGCATGCAGCCGCTGGCCGGCGTCGTCTTCGCCCTCGACGGCGTGCTCATGGGCGCCGGCGACGTCGGCTACCTGCGCACGGTCACCATCGGGTCGGCCCTGGTCGGCTTCATCCCGCTGTCGCTGCTCGCCGTCCCGCTGGGCTGGGGCCTGGCCGGTGTCTGGACCGGGTTGGTCCTGTTCATCGCCCTGCGCCTGGTCGCCGTCCTGGTCCGGGTGGCGGGGAGCCGCTGGCTCGAGGCGCCTGAGACGGTGACGGCGTGAGCAGACGCAAGGACGCCGACGTCCCGCCCGGCCTGCTGCTGGTCGACAAGCCCGGCGGCATGACCTCGCACGACGTGGTCGCGCGGGCGCGGCGGGCGCTGTCGGTCCGCCGGGTGGGCCACGCCGGCACCCTCGACCCGATGGCGACCGGGCTGCTGGTGCTGGGCGTCGGCACGGCCACCCGGCTGCTCGGGTACGTCGGCGGGCACGACAAGACCTACGAGGCGACGATGCGCCTCGGGCAGGCGACGGTGACCGACGACCGCGAGGGCGAGGTGCTCACGACGACGTCGGCGGGGCACCTCGACGACGCCGCGATCCGGGCCGCCCTCGCAGCGCAGACCGGCCCGCTGCAGCAGGTGCCCTCCTCGGTGAGCGCGGTCAAGGTCGCCGGGCGCCGCTCCTACGACCGGGTGCGCGCCGGCGAGGAGGTGGTGCTCGAGCCGCGGTCGGTGACCGTGCACCGGCTCGACCTGCACCGGGTCAGCCGGCCCACCCCCGACCTGGTCGACGTCGAGGTGACCGTCGTCTGCACCGCCGGCACCTACATCCGGGCGATCGCCCGCGACGCCGGCGCCGCTCTCGGCGTCGGCGGCCACCTCACGGCGCTGCGCCGCACCGCGTCCGGTCCGTTCGACGTCGCGCAGGCGGCTCCGGTGGAGGACGCCGCCGCCGCGTTGGTCGCCGGCGGCGGCCCCGGCGTGCTCGGCCTGACCGAGGCCGCCCGCGCGGTCTTCCCTGAACGCACCCTCGCGCCCGAGGAGGCCCGGGCGCTGGTGTTCGGGCAGCGGATCGCCGCCACCGGCAGCCCCGGCCTGCACGCCGCGGTGGACGGCGAGGGCCGGCTGGTCGCCCTGGTCGAGGACGCCGGCCGCTCCGCCCGCGTGGCCGTCGGCTTCCCGCCCGGCTGACCCGCTCAGTGCCGGACGGCCGCCGGTGACCGGGCGAGCAGGCTCACGCCGGCGAGGGTGAGCGCCCAGCCCGCGGCCAGCACGAGCGCCCAGCCCGGCCGGACCCGGTCGCCCAGCAGCACCAGACCCACCAGCCCCGGCACGACCACCTCGGTGACCGCGAGGACCCCCACGACCGTGTCCACCCGGCCGTGCCGCATCGCCCGCGCGAGCAGCACCGTCCCGACGGCGCCCAGCCCGAGGACGGCGTAGGCCAGCGGCTCGGCCAGCAGGTCGCGGACCGAGCCCCATGCCGACGAGGCGACGTGCAGCGCCCGCACCGACAGGGCCACGGCGCCGTACGCGCACCCCGCGAGGATCGTCATCAGCAGCGACCGGCCACTGCGCAGCACCGCCGGCAGCGCCACGACCAGCACCGCCGTGGTCGCGAGCAGTACCGGCACCGCCGCGGCCGGGAGGCGGTCGGGCCGCCCCGGTGCCGCGCTGGCGGCGACCAGCACCAGGCCGGCGACCACCGCGGCCACCGCGGCCCGTTCCCGCCGGCCCAGCCGGCGCGGGTCCCCGCCGTGGGCGGCGACGGCGGTGACCGCGACCGTCCCGGCGAGCACCGACTGCACCGCGTACACCGGCAGGACCCGCAGGGCGATGACCGACAGCAGCCAGCCCACGCCGTCGATCGCGAGCCCGGCCAGGTACCGGGGTTGCCGCCACACCGGGGTGCCGCCGACCGCCCGGCGGGTGCCCGAGGCCTCGAGGAGGGACGCCGCGCTGTTGGCCAGCATCGCCGCGACGGCGGCGAGCAGGGCCAGTGCGGTCATCGCCCCTCCCGGATGTGGCAGCCTCGGCTCCATGGCCGGCGCCATCCCACCGCATGCGGACCTCGACGCGCGCCTCACGGCGCTCGAGGCCCTGCTCCGGCCGCTGCCGGGCGTCGTGGTGGCCTTCTCCGGCGGGGTGGACTCCGGCACGCTGCTCGCCGCCGCGGTGCGGGCGCTCGGCGCCGGGCGGGTGGTGGCCGCCACCGCCGTCTCGCCCAGCCTGCCGGCCACCGAGCGGCAGGGGGCGGTGGCCTTCGCGGCCGCCCTAGGGGTGCGCCACGAGCTGCCCCGCACCGACGAGCTGGCGCGTGCGGGCTACCGGGCCAACGGCGGGGACCGCTGCGCGTTCTGCAAGACCGAGCTCGTCGACGTCCTCGTGCCGCTGGCCGCCCGCCTGGGGATCGCCGACGTGGTCACCGGCACCAACGCCGACGACCTGCGGGCCGGCTTCCGTCCCGGCATCCGCGCGGCGGCCGAGCGCGGCGCCTGGGCGCCCCTGGCCCGCGCCGGGCTGACCAAGGACGACGTCCGCGCCGCGGCCCGGCGCTGGGGCCTGTCCCTGGCCGACAAGCCGGCGGCGGCCTGCCTGGCCAGCCGGATCGCCTACGGCGTGCCGGTGTCGGCGCGGCGGCTGGCCCGGGTGGAGTCGGCGGAGGCGGCGCTGCGGGCCGCGCTGGCCGCCGCCGGGCTGGGCGTGCGGGACCTGCGGGTCCGCGACATGGGGGACGACGTCGCGCGGGTCGAGGTCGACGCCGCCGCCGTCCCCGCGCTGACCGCCCGGCCGGACGTCCTCGCCGCGGTCACCGGCTTCGACCGCGTGGAGGTCGACCCCCGCGGGTTCCGGTCCGGGTCGATGAACGAGCTGCTGCCCGACCCGGTCCGCTACCGCTGAGCCGACCGGACGATCCGGGCGGCGGCCACCCCGGCGCCGAAGCCGTTGTCGATGTTCACCACCAGCACGCCCGGCGCGCAGGCGGTGAGCATCGTCAGCAGGGCGGCCAGCCCCTCGAACGCCGCGCCGTAGCCGACCGACGTGGGCACCGCGACCACCAGCCGGTCGGTGAGCCCGGCGACGACGCTGGGCAGCGCGCCGTCCATGCCGGCGACGACGACCACCGCGTCGGCCGCGGCGAGGTCGGGCGCCACGGCCAGCACGCGGTGCACGCCGGCCACGCCGACGTCGTCGACGCGGCGGCAGCCCACCCCGCAGGCGGCCAGCGTCGCCGCCACCTCGGCGGCCACCGGGCCGTCCGACGTGCCGGCGGTGAGCACCAGGACCTCCCCGACCGGGGGCGGGAGCTCGCCCACGACGACGCTGCGCGCCACGGTGTCGACGGCGGCGTCGGGCCAGCGCTCGCGCACGGCCCGCGCCGTGGCGTCGTCCACCCGCGTCGCCCATGCCATGGCACGCCCGCCCTCCCCGCCGCCCGCGTCGAGGAGGGCGGCCAGGCAGGCGACCGTCTGCTCCGGCGTCTTGCCCGCGGCGTAGACGACCTCCGGGGTGCCGGTCCGGGCGGCCCGGTCGAGGTCGAGCCGGGCGAAACCCAGGTCGGCGGTGCGCTGCTCCACTCGGTCAGCATGGGGGATTGACCGTCCACCGCGCCGGGAAGGGGGAGCGCATGAGCGTCGTGAAGATCAACGCGATCACCGTGCCCAAGGACAAGCAGGAGCGCTTCGAGGAGCGGTTCCGCGGCCGGGCCGGGGCCGTGGAGAGCACCCCGGGCTTCGAGTGGTTCGAGCTCCTGCGCCCGCAGGAGGGCACCGACCAGTACCTGGTCTACACGCGCTGGAGCAGCCAGGAGGCCTACGAGTCCTGGCAGTCCAGCCAGGACTTCGACCGCGCCCACAGCGGCGGCGGCGACACGCTCGCGCCGGCCGCCGCCGACTCCTCCCACCTGTGGAGCTACGAGGTCATCGAGTCGGCCGGCCCCGAGGCCGGCCAGGAGCACCAGGTCTGAGCGGGGCGGGGCCGGGGACGGTCGTCGTCGGCCCCCGTCGGCGGCGGGGCTAGGGTGAGCGGACGGGTCCGGCGGCCGCCGGACGCCGTCTGTGTCCCTGCACGCCGCAAGGTGGGAGCCATGACCGACACGCTCGCCGACAGCCGCACCTCCTCCCGGATGTTCACCGACGGCGTGCCGGTGGTCGTGGAGGACGTGCGGCGGCGTCCGGCGGCCGAGCGCGCCGAGCTCCTCGCCGACCCCGGCTTCGGCCGGTACTTCACCGACTCGATGTTCATCGCCCGCTGGCGCGCGGGGCAGGGCTGGTACGACGCCCGGCTCACCGCCTACGCCCCGCTGCAGGTCGACCCGGCCACGGCCGCGCTGCACTACGCGCAGTCGATCTTCGAGGGGCTCAAGGCCTACGCCCAGCCCGACGGCAGCGTCGCCACGTTCCGCCCCGAGGCCAACGCCGCGCGGTTCGTCCGGGGCGCCAAGCGGCTGGCCATGCCGCCGGTCCCGGAGGAGGCCTTCCTCGCCGCCGTCGACGCGCTCGTCGACAGCGACCGCGACTGGGTGCCCACCGGCCCCGACCAGACGCTCTACCTGCGCCCGTACCAGCTGGCGACCGAGCCGTTCCTGGGTGTGCGCCCGGCGCACGAGTACCTGTTCCTGGTGATCGCCAGCCCGGCCGGCGCCTACTTCCCGCGCGGGGTCCACCCGGTGTCGGTCTACCTCTCCGAGGACTACATCCGGGCCGCGCCCGGCGGCACCGGCGACGTGAAGTGCGCCGGCAACTACGCCGCCAGCCTGCTGGCCCAGGAGCAGGCGATCGACGCCGGCTGCGACCAGGTCGTGTGGCTCGACGCGGTGGAGAAGCGCTACGTCGAGGAGATGGGCGGGATGAACCTGTTCTTCGTCCTCGGCGAGGGGGACGACGCCGAGCTGGTCACCCCCGAGCTCACCGGCACCCTCCTGCCCGGCATCACCCGCGACTCGCTGATCACCGTCGCCCGCGAGAGGGGCCACCGCGTCACCGAGCGCCGGTTCAGCGTCGACGAGTGGCGCTCCGGCGTCGCCGACGGCACGGTCACCGAGACCTTCGCCTGCGGCACCGCCGCCGTCATCACCCCGGTCGGCGAGGTGAAGGCGCGCACCGGCGACTTCACCGTCGGCGACGGCAAGCCCGGCCCGGTGACGATGGCGCTGCGCGAGCACCTCCTCGACATCCAGCACGGCCGGGTGCCCGACACCCACGGCTGGCTGCACCGGGTCGCCTGAGCCCGTGCTCCGATGGCGGGGGCTGGAGGCCACCCCGGGTGACCTCGGGCGCACGGTGGTCACCATCGGGATGTACGACGGGGTCCACCGGGGACACCAGCTGCTGATCGGCACCGCGGTGGCGCGCGCCCGCGCCACGGGGCGGCCCTGCCTGCTGCTCACCTTCGACCCGCACCCGTCGGAGGTGATCCGCCCCGGCTCGCACCCGGCGATCCTCACCTCGATGGACCGCAAGGCCGAGCTGGTGGCCGGCCTCGGCGTGGACGCCATGTGCGTGCTGCCGTTCACCCCGGAGTTCATGCGCCTGTCCCCGGAGTCGTTCACGCACACCGTGCTCGTCGAGCACCTGCACGTCGCCTCGGTGGTCGTGGGGGAGAACTTCACCTACGGCCACCGGGCGGCCGGCAGCCTCACGACCCTCGCGCGGGAGGGACGGCGGTTCGGCTTCACGGTGGAGGGCGTGCCGCTGGCCAACGTCACGATGACGCCCGGTTCCGGCGCGGACGCCGGCGAGATCACCATCTCCTCGACCTACATCCGCGCCTGCGTCGCGGCCGGCGACATGGTCTCGGCCGCCCGCGCGCTGGGGCGCCCGCACCGCGTCGAGGGCGTCGTCGTCCGGGGTGACCGGCGTGGGCGGGACCTGGGCTACCCGACGGCGAACGTGGAGTCCCCGCCGTACACCGCCGTCCCCGCCGACGGGGTGTACGCGGGCTCCCTGGTCATCCGCGACCCCCGCAGCGGAGCGACGCTGAGCAGCTCGCCGGCGGCCGTGTCGGTGGGCACCAACCCGACCTTCCAGGGCACCCGCCGCACCGTCGAGGCGTACCTGCTCGACTTCGAGGGGGACCTGTACGGCGAGCACGTCGGCGTCGAGTTCGTCCAGCGGCTGCGGCCGATGCAGGCGTTCTCCGACGTCGGCGAGCTGGTCGCGGCGATGGACCGGGACGTCGCCGAGACCCGGACGATCCTGGGGTTGTGACACCGCGGTCCTCACGACCGCAGCTCGACCCGTCGTCACCGCCCCCGGCCCGGGGGCAGCCGCTCCGCAGGGGGCGGCACAGCGCCGGTGTGTAACCTTGACGGCACGTCGGGACACCCGACGTGTGTGAACCCTGCCCCCGTGACCCAGACCGGGGGCCACACGCGACCTGCCCAGGAGGCCGTCCATGGCGCTCGACAGCGCGACGAAGCAGCAGATCATGACCGAGTACGCGACGGTCGAGAAGGACACGGGCTCGCCCGAGGTGCAGGTCGCGATGCTGACCCGCCGGATCAGCGACCTGACCGAGCACCTCAAGCAGCACAAGCACGACCACCACAGCCGGCGGGGCCTGCTCCTGCTGGTCGGCCGTCGTCGCCGGCTGCTGAACTACCTGGCCAAGACCGACATCAACCGCTACCGCTCGCTCATCGAGCGGCTCGGTCTGCGCCGCTGACCCCAGAGGGGACCGTCCCACCGGGACGGTCCCCTCTCTCGTGGGGCACCCGCCCCACGGGTCCCCGGCCCCCCGCGCCGCCGGCCCCGCCGCTGGTCGGTCCTCGGTAGTGGCCCCCGGGCATGGCCCCCTCCCCGGAGGGGAACCCCCTCCCGCGGGCTTCGATCGAAGACCGGTCACCCCGGGCGCAGTCTCGGCGCCGGACGCCACGAAGAGGACGTCGCCGCATGCGACGTAGGAAGAGGACACCGTGTCCGCACCCACCACCCAGAACAGCAGCACCGCTGCTGAGTTCGACCCCGAGGACGGGGTCACCACCGCCACCGCCGTGATCGACAACGGCAGCTTCGGCAGCCGCAGCATCACCTTCGAGACCGGCCGGCTCGCCAAGCAGGCAGCCGGGTCGGTCGTCGTCAGCATGGGCGACACCATGCTGCTGTCGGCCACCACGGCCGGCCGTCAGCCCAAGGACCAGTTCGACTTCTTCCCGCTGACGGTCGACGTCGAGGAGCGCATGTACGCCGCCGGGCGCATCCCCGGCTCGTTCTTCCGCCGCGAGGGCCGCCCCTCCGAGGACGCCATCCTCACCTGCCGGCTCATCGACCGGCCGCTGCGCCCGACCTTCGCCAAGGGCCTGCGCAACGAGGTCCAGGTCGTCATCACGGTCCTGTCCCTGGACCCCGACCACCTCTACGACGTGCTGGCCATCAACGGCGCGTCGGCGTCCACCCAGCTGTCCGGTCTGCCGTTCTCCGGCCCGGTCGGCGGCACGCGCGTCGCCCTGGTCAACGGCCAGTGGGTGGGCTTCCCCACCAGCGCCGAGCTCGAGGACGCCGTCTTCGACATGGTCGTGGCCGGCCGGGTCCTGCCGGACGGCGACGTCGCGATCATGATGGTCGAGGCCGAGGCGACCGAGAAGACGATCCAGCTGGTCGCCGGCGGCGCCCCCGCCCCGACCGAGGAGGTCGTCGCCCAGGGCCTCGAGGCGGCCAAGCCGTTCATCAAGGCGCTGTGCGAGGCGCAGAGCGCGCTCGCCGAGAAGGCCGCCAAGCCGGTCGCCGACTTCCCGCGCTTCCTCGACTACCAGGACGACGTCTACGCCGCCGTGGAGTCCGCCGCCCTCGACCGGCTGACCGAGGCCCAGGCCATCGCCGGCAAGCAGGAGCGCAACGACGCCACCGACGCGCTCAAGGACGAGGTGCTCTCCTCCCTCGCCGGCCAGTTCGAGGGCCGGGAGAAGGAGCTGTCCGCCGCGTTCCGCGCGGTGACCAAGAAGGTCGTCCGGCAGCGCATCCTGCGCGACAAGGTCCGCATCGACGGCCGCGGCGTGACCGACATCCGGCCGCTGTCGGCCGAGGTCGAGGTCGTCCCGCGGGTGCACGGCTCCGCGCTGTTCGAGCGCGGCGAGACCCAGATCCTGGGCATCACCACGCTGAACATGCTCCGCATGGAGCAGCAGCTGGACACCCTCTCGCCGGTGACCCGCAAGCGCTACATGCACAACTACAACTTCCCGCCGTACTCCACCGGTGAGACCGGCCGGGTGGGTTCGCCCAAGCGCCGGGAGATCGGCCACGGCGCGCTGGCGGAGCGAGCGCTGGTCCCGGTGCTGCCCGACCGCGAGGAGTTCCCCTACGCGATCCGGCAGGTCTCCGAGGCGCTGGGCTCCAACGGCTCGACGTCCATGGGCTCGGTCTGCGCCTCGACCCTGGCGCTGCTCAACGCCGGCGTGCCGATCAAGGCGCCGGTCGCCGGCATCGCGATGGGTCTGGTCTCCGACGAGGTGGACGGGAAGACCGAGTACGTCGCGCTGACCGACATCCTCGGTGCCGAGGATGCCTTCGGTGACATGGACTTCAAGGTCGCCGGCACGCGTGACTTCGTCACCGCCCTGCAGCTGGACACCAAGCTCGACGGCATCCCGTCCGACGTGCTGGCCCAGGCGCTGACCCAGGCCCGCGCGGCCCGGCTGCACATCCTCGACGTGATGAACGAGGCCATCGACGGCCCCGACGAGATGAGCCCGTACGCCCCGCGGGTGACCACGGTGCGCATCCCGGTCGACAAGATCGGCGCGGTGATCGGCCCCAAGGGCCAGATGATCAACGCGATCCAGGACGAGACCGGCGCCGACATCACCATCGAGGACGACGGCACGATCTACGTCGGTGCCTCCGACGGCCCGTCGGCCCAGGCCGCGGTGGACCGGATCAACGCCATCGCCAACCCCCAGATGCCCAAGGTCGGCGAGCGCTTCCTCGGCACGGTCGTCAAGACCACGCCCTTCGGCGCCTTCGTCTCCCTTCTCCCGGGCAAGGACGGCCTGGTCCACATCAGCAAGCTCGGTGGTGGCAAGCGGATCGGCAAGGTCGAGGACGTCGTGAACGTCGGCGACAAGCTGCAGGTGGAGATCACCGACATCGACGCCCGCGGCAAGATCAGCCTCGTGCCGGTCGCCGCCGAGGGTGAGGGCTCCGGCGACGCCGCCCCGGCGGACGTGGCCGAGTCCGTCGCTCCCGCGGAGGCGTGATCACGGACACCGAGCAGACCGGGACCGGGGCCGGGACGGGCGCACTGACGCCCGGCCCGGCCCCGGCCGGTGTGGGGGAGACCGTCGTCCTCGACGTGGACGAGTTCGGCGGGCGGGTGAAGCGCACCGAGCTGGCCGGCGGCCTGCGGGTGCTCACCGAGGTGATGCCGGGCGTGCTGTCGGCGACCGTCGGCATCTGGGTCGGCGTCGGGTCGCGCGACGAGACCGACGAGGTCGCCGGCTCCTCGCACTTCCTCGAGCACCTGCTGTTCAAGGGCACCGGCAGCCGCAGCGCCCTGGAGATCGCGACGGCGATGGACGCCGTCGGCGGTGAGATGAACGCCTTCACCGCCAAGGAGCACACCTGCTACTACGCGAACGTGCTCGCCAGCGACCTCCCGCTGGCGGTCACGCTGCTCGGTGACCTGGTCACCGACGCGCTGAACACGGCTGCCGACCTGGAGTCCGAGCGCACGGTGGTGCTCGAGGAGATCGCCATGCGCGACGACGAGCCCTCCGACGCCGTGCACGACCTGTTCGCCGAGACGCTGTTCGGCGGCACGGCGCTCGGCCGTTCGGTGCTGGGCACGGTGGAGTCCATCGAGGCCCTCACCCGGGACGACGTCGACGGCTGGTACCGCCGGCGCTACGCCGTCCCGTCGATCGTGGTCACCGCGGCGGGCCGGGTCGACCACCAGCAGGTGCTGGACCTGGTGACGGCGGCGTTCGGGACACGGCTGACCGGGACCGACCGGCCGGCGCCGCTGCGACGCGGGGACGAGGGTGCCGGCACCCGGCCGGCGCGGCCCACCGGCCTGATCCGGCGGAAGACCGAGCAGACCCACCTCCTGCTGGGCTCGGTCGGCCTCGGCCGGCTCGACGAGCGGCGGTACGCGGCGGCGGTGATGGAGACCGCGGTGGGCGGCGGGATGAGCTCACGGCTGTTCCAGGAGATCCGGGAGAAGCGGGGGCTGGTCTACAGCGTCGGCTCGGCCCTCACCCACTACGCCGGCACGGGGTCGTTCTCGGTCTACGCCGGCTGCTCGCCCAAGCGGGTGCCGGAGGTGCTCCGCCTGGTGCGCGAGGAGCTCGCGCGGGTCGCCGCGGAGGGGCTCACGCCCGAGGAGGTGGCCCGCGGCCGGGGTCAGCTCAAGGGCGGGATGGTCCTGGGCCTCGAGGACACCGGCTCCCGGATGAGCCGGCTGGGCAAGAGCGAGCTGTCCTACGGCGAGTACCTCCCGGTCCGGGAGGTGCTCTCCCGGCTGGACGCGGTCGACGAGGGCCAGGTGCGCGCGGTGGCCGCGGAGCTGCTGGCGCGGGAGACCTGCCTGGCGGTGGTCGGCCCCTACCGCGAGTCCGACCTCGACCGGCTCTGATGCGCCGGCCGCACCCCGCGCTCGCCGTCCACGGCGCGCTGTCCCGAGGCGTCTTCGCCGTCACCGTCCTGGTGTCGCTCGGGGTGCTCTTCGCTCCTGGGGACGACGTCCCGGTGGCGCCGCCGGGCGTCGACAAGCTCGTCCACGCGGCGCTGTTCGCCGCTCTGGCGCTCAGCGGGCGCTGGGCCGGCGTGCGGGTCGGGGTGCTCACGGCTCTGCTGCTGCTCTACGCCGCCGGGAGCGAGGTCGTGCAGGGCCTCTCCCCGCTGGAGCGCTCGGCGTCGGTGGCCGACTGGCTGGCCGACGCCGTGGGGGTCCTCGTGGGCGTCCTGGCCTGGGCACGCCTGGAGCCGCGCCCCGCGTCCTGACCTGGGCGCTGCCTTGCATCCCGGGACGGCGCCGGGAAGCCTGGCCCGGTGACCACGAGCACCCCCACGTCCGACCGGCAGCCCTCCCCCGCACCGCAGGGGGAGCCGCCACGCCTCGCCGTCGGCGTCCTGGGGGCCCGCGGCCGGATGGGCACCGAGGTGGTCAAGGCGGTCACCGCCGCCGACGACCTCGAGCTGGTCGCCATGGTGGACTCGGGGGACTGGCTGTTCGACCTCGCCAACACCGGTGCCCAGGTCGCCGTGGACTTCACCCGCCCGGACGTCGTCATGGACAACATCCGGTTCTGCATCGACAACAACATCCACTGCGTCGTCGGTACGACCGGCTTCGACGAGGCCCGGCTCGCCACCGTCGCGGAGTGGCTGGAGCCCAAGCCCGACCTCGGCGTGGTCATCGCGCCCAACTTCGGCATCGGCGCGGTCCTGCTCATGCGGTTCGCCCAGGAGGCCGCCCGCTTCTTCCCCTCCGTCGAGGTGGTCGAGCTGCACCACCCCCACAAGGTCGACGCCCCCTCGGGCACCGCCGTCCGGACCGCGCGACTGGTCGCCGCCGCCCGGCGCGCGGCAGGCCTGCCCCCGGCTCCCGACGCCACGACCGACTCCCTGCCCGGGGCCCGCGGCGCCGACGTCGAGGGCATCCCGGTCCACGCCGTCCGCCTCACCGGCCTGGTGGCGCACCAGGAGGTGCTGATGGGCGCAGCGGGGGAGACCCTGACCCTCCGCCACGACTCCTACGACCGCGCGTCCTTCATGCCCGGCGTGCTGCTCGCCGTCCGGGAGATCGGCCGCCGGCCCGGTCTCACCGTCGGGATCGAGGGTCTGCTGGGCCTCTGACGGGCGCTCGATGGGACGGAAGTGGCATCACGGAGAGTGACCTGCCTCGCATCCTCGATGAGGCCGCACGTCTCTGACCTGCGCTTCTCTCTGCGGGACGTCGCTCAGAGGGGCCTCGGAGCCTCGCGGAGCGCCACCCCGGTTTGACGGCGCCCTGCGCGCGGCGTAACTTTCTCCCTGCGCCGAGCGAGACCGGGTCCGAGACCCGGGAGCCGCCGGTCAGACCCCCGGGTGTGACAGCGAGCCGTGCACGGCGTACGGTAGGACAAGCCGCCAGGGACGAGGCCCGGAAGGGTTGAGTCGTTGCGCGTCCGCTCCTTGAGAACTCAACAGCGTGCCGAAAGTCAGTGCCAAGTAACAACCCCTTTGTGGGTTTCTTTGGGTTGATGGATGTCGAGAGTGTCAGCTCTCGGTTCTCGCCCGGATTCGAATTCATCTAC